>PBKH01000016.1 GCA_002721375.1 Verrucomicrobiales bacterium | reverse complement strand
AATCGGTGGGCATCACTTTCACAAACTGGCCGAGCGTGGTACTCCAGTTGTCTAACACCTCAGTCGCAACTGTAGAACCAGTGCAATCTGCATGTTCCTTGATAAGCCCCTGCAACTCGGCAATGTCCTCGAAATTCTCGACCTTCTCGAGCTCTACCATCTCCATGTTGCAGTTTGGAGGGAAGGCATTGTCTGGATCCCAGATGTACGCCACACCGCCACTCATGCCGGCAGCAAAGTTTCGGCCTGTAGGACCAAGAATTACGGCGCGTCCGCCGGTCATATATTCGCAACCGTGATCGCCAACTCCTTCTATAACCGCCAGTGCACCACTGTTGCGTACGCAGAAACGCTCAGCTGCGCATCCGCGGAAAAAAGCCTTTCCGCCAGTGGCACCATATAGGCAGACATTACCAATGAGGATGTTTTCCTCCGGCTTGAAAGTCGAAACCTTGGGTGGATAGATGGTCAACTTACCGCCAGACAAACCCTTGCCAACGTAATCATTGGCGTCGCCTTCCAACTCGATACTCACACCTTTGGCCAAGAACGCAGCGAGGCTTTGACCAGCGGAACCGTTGAACTTAACCTTAATCGTATCTTCAGGCAGCAGCACCTCGCCGTGCGCCTTTGCAATCTCATTACTGAGGATGGTACCTACAGTACGGTCGGTGTTTAAGATCGGTAGCTCGATGCAGACAGCCTCTCCCTTATCCAGCGCAGGCTTGGCCAGATCGAGTAATTTCATGTCCAACGCCAGATCAAGGCCGTGATCCTGCGACTGGGTGCAATATGTACCCACATCGGCGTGCGGCTTCTCAATAGGCGTAAGTATTGAGCTGAGGTCAATTCCGTCGGCCTTCCAGTGATCAATCACCTTTTGCATCTCGAGTGCGTCGACGCGGCCAATCATTTCGTTGATTGTGCGGAATCCAAGTTGCGCCATCAACCGGCGTGCTTCTTCTGCAACCATGAAAAGATAGTTCACCACATAATCTGGTGAGCCGTTGAATTTCTTGCGCAGTTCCTTGTTCTGTGTTGCGACTCCAACCGGGCAGGTGTTCAGGTGACACTTGCGCATCATGATGCAACCCATCGTGATTAGCGGCGCGGTGGAAAACCCCATCTCCTCTGCACCCAGCAATGCAGCAATCACCACATCACGGCCGGTCTTGAGCCCGCCGTCAGTTTGCAATACGACGCGGCTGCGCAGGTCGTTGAGCACCAGGGTCTGGTGCGTCTCGGCAATGCCTAATTCCCAAGGCAGGCCAGCGTGCTTGATACTGGTAAGCGGTGAAGCACCGGTGCCTCCTGTTTCCCCAGAGATCAAAATGTGATCGGCCTTGGCCTTGGTAACGCCGGCAGCAATAGTGCCCACACCCATCTCGGACACAAGTTTGACGCTCACGCGCGAGGCACGGTTGGCATTCTTAAGGTCATGAATCAGCTGTGCCAAGTCCTCAATCGAGTAAATATCGTGATGCGGCGGCGGACTAATCAGGCCCACGCCGGGTGTACTGTGGCGGATACGAGCAATGGTCTCATCCACTTTCTTACCAGGCAGTTCACCTCCTTCACCAGGCTTGGCACCTTGAGAAACTTTGATCTGAAGTTCGTCAGCGTTCGTTAAGTACCAAATGGTCACACCAAAACGCCCTGAGGCGATCTGCTTGATTGCGGAACGCTTGGAGTCGCCATTGGCCAACGGATTGAACCGCTCCGGATCCTCACCGCCTTCGCCGGTGTTGCTCTTTCCGCCGAGACGGTTCATTGCAATCGCAAGGCCCTCATGCGCCTCTGCCGAGATGGAACCAAAGCTCATTGCACCGGTACAGAATCGCTTCACAATCTCGCTGGCGGGCTCGACCTGATCAATCGGAATCGCGCCTCCATTGACGCCTTCCTTGAACTCCATCAACCCCCGCAGTGCACAGCGCGCCTTGGCATCGTTGTTGATGTGATCTGAGAACTGCTTGTATGACTCGAAACTATTCGTGCGTGCGGCAGTCTGTAGTGCGGCGATGGAACTCGGATTCCACATGTGTTTCTCTCCTTCGGCGCGCCAGTGGAATTCGCCCGGGTTAGGCAGCGTCTCAATATTGTCCTCCTCGCGCGAAGGAAATCCAAGTGAGTGGCGGCGCAACATCTCCTCGGCAAGCTCGTCCAAATTAACGCCCTGCACCCGACTGGCCGTTCCAACAAAACTAAGGTCAATCACTTCGTCCTGCAGGCCGATAGCTTCAAAAATTTGCGCGCCCTTGTAGGAGTGCAGAGTTGATATGCCCATTTTGGCCATCACCTTTAGCATACCCTTGGCCACTCCCTTGCGATAGGCGGTAACAAGAGATTTGTCATCGCCAAACTCATCCGAATTACATAAACCCTCGCGGCGCGCCTTCCAAAGTGACTCGAACGCCATGTAAGGGTTGATCGCATCCGCGCCGTAACCAATGAGTAGACAGTGATGGTGCACCTCTCGTGCCTCACCAGTTTCCAGCACGAGCCCGATCTGCGTGCGAAGAGCGTTCTTCACAAGATAATGGTGTACGCTGCCGGTGACCATTAGAGTGCTTACGGGCACACGGTCGGCAGACACAGAGCGATCGCTGAGGATAACCAGGCTATATCCCTCCTTGATCGCCTGAGCAGCCTCTTCACAAATGCGAGTAATCGTCTTGCGCATACCGGCGACACCCTCTTTCTTAGGGAATGTAATATCGATCTCCTTCGAGCGCCATCCACGGTAATCCATCCCCTTAAGCGTATGTAGCTCCTCATTACTCAAGATCGGATGAGGCATGCGTAAGCGTTGGGCATGGGCCTCAGTAGTTTCCAACAAATTNTTCTCTGGCCCGATGTAGCATTCAAGCGACATGATCACATCCTCGCGAATCGAGTCGATCGCGGGATTAGTGACCTGCGCAAAGAGTTGGCGGAAGTAATCATAGATCATGCGCGGCTTGTCACTAAGACAGGCGAGCGCGGCGTCGTTACCCATCGAACCGAGCGGATCGCGCTTCTCATGTACTAGCGGTAGCAGCATGAACTGCAGTGTCTCAGTGGTGAAACCAAAGGCCTGCATACGTTGCAATAGGGTAGAATCATCNAACCCNGGAGCCTTGCCGGCAGTGGCGACATCATCCAGCTCGATTCGCTGGTTNTNNATCCATTCGCCATACGGCCGCTGCGCTGCAAATTCGGACTTAATCTCCTCATCCGGAACGATGCGACCTTNCTCAAAATCCACAAGGAANAACCGTCCCGGCTGAAGNCGACCCTTGGAGCGCACGTTGGCCGGATCCACCGGAATCGTGCCCACCTCACTGGCCATAATCACGCGGTCATCGTGCGTTTCATAGTAACGGCTCGGACGCAGACCGTTACGATCAAGAACTGCACCAATGTATTTACCATCGGTAAACACAATCGAAGCCGGGCCATCCCACGGCTCCATAATGCAGGAGTTATACTCGTAAAAGTCNCGCTTCGCCCGCGGCATTTGCTTGTGCTTTTGCCACGCCTCCGGAACCATCAACAGAACCGCTTCCTGCAAGGTACGACCGGACATCAACAAAAACTCAAGTGCGTTATCAAAATTNCCAGAGTCGGAACATTCCGGCTCCATAATTGGGTAAAGTTTCTTCAAATCCTTACCCAACAAGTNACTCTCTAAAGTCCCTTGACGAGATCGCATGGCATTCACATTGCCACGAAGCGTGTTGATCTCACCGTTGTGGCTCATAAAACGAAACGGCTGTGCGCGATCCCAACTGGGAAAAGTATTGGTGGAAAAACGCGAGTGNACCATCGCAAGGTGCGTAGCAAAGTTAGGATTAGCCAAGTCAGCATAATACTGAAGGACCTGCTTGGTGTTGAGCATACCCTTATAGATCATCACCTTGGTTGAAAGGCTGCAGATGTAAAAGAGCAGCCGCTGCTCNAGATTTTCATCAAAACGCAACTGATGGCTAGCGCGCTTGCGGATCACATAAAGCTGNCGCTCAAAGTCATCGCCCTCNAGCCCATCGGCAGCACNAATAAAAAGCTGCGNAATATAAGGCTCTGCAGCACGAGCAGCTGGACCGACATTCGCCTCCTCTGTACAAACCGGAACCTTACGCCAACCGAGGCATTGCTGCCCCTGCTCGGCGATAATCCCCTCGACAGCGGCGATGCACTTCTTTCGCTCTGACTCAATCGTAGGCAAAAAAACGAGGCCAGCACCAAACCGACCTTTTTCAGGGAGTTTCACGCCGATGTCTTGCAGAGCTACATTGCGAAGGAAACTTTCAGGCAAACCGACCATAATACCGGCACCATCACCGGTATTCGGCTCACAGCCACAACCTCCGCGATGCTCCATATTCACCAGCATCTCAAGCGCATCGAGAACATTCTGGTGACTTGGCTCGCCCTTTAAATTGGCCACAAAACCGACCCCGCAGCTGTCTTTTTCATTAGCTGGATCATACAGGCCCTGTTTTTTCGGAAAGCCCATCGGGTTCAATCGATCACTCATTCACTTAAAACCAAGCTTCGCCTGGTCGAAAATATTTAAAATTATCGGAAAAATTCNGTCACACACACAAAAGCTCAGCNAGCNTCCTATAGGAAAAAAGCTTAATCAACATTTTAATGGCTAATGCAGATCATTAGGGCAGCTTATTCATTAACGAATTTCAAATGACAATGCNTCCCTATTTGCCAGACGCTCAAGGTGAAACGCCGCATCAGCCCGAGACGCTTCCTCATCTGCCAAACATGGCACTATAGCTGCCAAACGTCGGAAAAGTTGTACCTCTGTATTTCCAAACTCTCGGCCCAAGTCTAGCCTCCCAGACAAGCCAATACACGGCTTGCCAAAGTGCCTGCAAATCATAGCAATCTGCCCAGTTCCCTTTCCCATCATGGTCTGCTGATCAATCGTTCCTTCCGCCGTTACCACCAAATCTGCCTCCCTAATTTTTTCCTCGAGGCCGGTTGCCTTCGAAAAAACCTCAAAACCTGACTCAATCGACGCATCAGCAAACGCTCTTAACCCAAAGCCAAGCCCTCCCGCTGCACCGGCACCGGGCGTAACCGAATAATCGGTTTTAAATGTCTCGGCGCTAATCTTTGCCAAGCGCGCAAGACAAGCCTCCGCCTTCGCAAAGTCTCCTATTTTTATTCCCTTTTGAGGACCGAAAACCTTTGCAGCCCCTTCGTCGCCTAACAGTGGGTTCTGGACATCACTCGCCACCTTGATATTTGACCATGAGCGACGAGCCGGCGGCTCAATCTCAGTCAAAGTGTCAAGTCCAGTCCAACGCTCAATCTCCCGACCAGTTTTGCCTCGAAATATCCAACCCAATGCTCGTGCCATGCCAAAACCACCGTCATTTGTTGCGCTGCCCCCGATACCTGCAAGGCATTCAACAGTTCCCGCTTTTCCAACGGCCATCAACAATTCCCCCACCCCGCGTGTGTCTAGTTCAAAAGGATGAAATCGGCCTTCTGGCAACTGTGCCATGCCATTCGACAGTGCCGTCTCCACCACCGATCTTCCTGTCCTTGAATCGAACCACCAGGACAACTTGCAAGGCCGAGCCGCGGCGTCGATTCCATCCAAAATTTGTTCCTCCAACCCCAAAGCAGTCGCCATTACCGGACCAAAGCCGTCCCCTCCATCACTCATTGGAAGACACATCAGCGTGTCGCTTGGACAAGCCGCAATCCAACCACGTAGGATCGCTTGGGCTGCCTCTCTGGCCGAAAGCGAGTACTTAAATTTGTCCGGAACAATAAGAATTCTGCGTGGCATCTGCTCTAAAAACTTGCCAAACAGGCCAATTTTGGCAATCTGTTTGTGCTGATATTGAAACAATAAAATGGAAAAACCAAATATTATTGCCTACATGAAACCATCCTGCGGATGGAGCCAAGGTGTGCGTGCCGTGATGCGCAAGTATGACCTCCCTTTTGAAGATCGTGACATCATAAACGACCCAGTGCAGCGACAGGAAATGATACAAAAAACCGGGCAGATGCTTCAGCCTTGTGTAGAAATCAACGGCCATATGCTGGCCGATGTCAGCGGCGAGGAGGTCGAAACCTATATGCTTGCCAACAAAATCGTTGAGAACACGGATCGCGAGGCCGACGCACCGACAAACCAACCGTGCGAAAATGAGATGCACGAAAATCAGATCAACTTTCGATAAGCCAAACCGGACAAACTATTTTCAGGGTGGCCATCAGCCGCCCTTTTTTTGTGCCTTAGTCCGATCGTAATTCAGGAAAACAATCACTAAACCAGCCCCAACCAGAAAAGCCACGAGTGTAGCGAATGTATTCCAATCAGCAGGTGGTAATACCCAACCAAGATCCACGCGCTCGAACCCCACTTTGTCGCTCCCCAGGATCTCGAATTTCCTAAACGGCCAAAGCCCGACCAACGATCCCGCCATCAGGCCTGTCAAAAATGCGATGGTCGGATCATGAAACCGACCCAGTATCCATTTCAATAATCGCGTAAACAACACCAGACCCAAGCCGCAACCCAAGGCAAATAGACTGACGATCACTAGATCCCGCTCGTTAACCGCCTGCAAAATCTCAAAGTACACCCCGAGTAATATCATCACAAATGATCCACTTACACCGGGTAAAACCATTGCCGATATTGCAATCGCGCCGCACAGGACAAAGAAAGATAACCGCCAAGCTCCCGCTCTTTCTGATGTGGCAGTCGCACGGTTTGTGTCCGAAGTTTGTGCCTGCTCCATCTTAACTTGCTTCAATTGAACTTTGCGCTTGGCATCTTCAAGTTGTTGATCGGAGTTTGTGGTGAATGTGAGTAACAGCACCAAGCCCAATGCTACCAATGCACTCATGATTTGAGCTAAACCAAACCGGCGCACCATTTTGAGCGGGATGAGGATGGAAACCAGAATAAGCCCACTAAAAAACCCATAGGTTGGATCGTGATAGAACTCAAGTAACCAAACCATCACCCTAGAAAAGACCACCACGGCTACCGCACCCCCAATAGCGATCCAAGACAGAAATGCTCCGTCAATTCTGCGCCATTCCTCAAGGAAGCACTGCTTTGCCGCCTCATTAAATCGCACCAACCTCAAAGTCGCCCAGACCGTGGTCGCCCCGAACTGGCCAACCGCTGCGATCAACCGTTCGTAGATCCCCAGCGCCAATGCAATGCTGCCGCCGCTCACACCGGGGATGATATTGGCAATCCCAATTAGGAAGCCATGAAGGATGCTCTTCAAACAATCGACCATCGCTGCAGGGATTCCAACGCACCAACTGCTTCAGGCCAAACAAAAACGGCAGCCGTTCGGCAGCCGTTCGAAAAAGTCTGCTCGCCGTTTACTGTAACTTGGCCAGTGTCTCCTTGATTGCGTCGAAATTAGGGAGATCCTTCGGAGTCGGAGTCTGCTCGCTGTACTGTACCACCCCGTCCTTATCTATGACAAAGGCAGCACGTGCGGATACCGATCCAAAGCCCATCAGGTCGTCCAGCAATACGCCATAGTCAGCTGCTACGCTCTTGTTCAAATCGCTAACGAGAGTGATCCCGATGCCTTCCTTCTGTGCCCAGGCTTCCTGCGAAAATGGGCTGTCAACGCTGATGCCTATCACGTCTGCATTCATGTCGGTATACGCCCCGAGACCGGCGGTAATGTCGCACAATTCCCCTGTGCAAACCCCAGTAAATGCCAGCGGGACAAACAATAATACAGTGTTTTTACTGCCAAAATTGCTGCTGAGGGTGACGTCGGCCACGTCGCCTGTGCTTTTCGATTTCAGGGTGAAATCCGGTGCCTTGGTTCCTTTTTCAATTGCCATGATATTTTGATTTAGTTCGATGCCTTATTGGCGAGCCCGTTTTACGGATCGTTTGGCCAAAGTCAACTCCATTGCCCACGCGACTTGTTTGCATTCGAGCAAGGCGTTAGATTGACTGGGTTCTTCGATCCCGGAAGGGCGGAGGGTCGCCTCCGGCTTGCCGGGGGAGGAAAGTCCGAACTCCAAAGGGCACGATGCCGCGTAACCCGCCCTCAAGGGCGGGATGCACGCGGGAAGCGGCGTATCAAGACGTCGTTGACGGCCAGTGCCACAGAAAACAAACCGCCCGGTTCGCTGGGTAAGGGTGAAATGGTGGGGTAAGAGCCCACCGCCCCAAGAGCAATCGCGGGGGCAAGGTAAACCCCATCGGGAGCAAGACCAAATAGGGAGCCCGGGGCGGCCCGTCCCATAGAGGCTCCGGGTTGAGTCGCAATAGATAAATGGCCCTCTCCGCTGCCGGCTTGCCGGCGAGTGTAGACAGAATTCGGCTTATAGCCCAACCGGGATCGAAGACGCCCTTGACCAATCGCAGGCTAAGCGATGTTATAAGCATTTGACACAGCAACGCCTTGTAAATAGCATCTTAGGCCTTTTGAGCATCTAAACAATGTCTGAAGAAACCACCCAGAAGCCAGCCGGCGGCGGCTCGCAAGAGTCTAAGAAACAAACGGTACGCATCAGCCTGCCTCCTAAGCCGGCCGCTTCGCCGACAATTAAGATTTCCGTCCCACCTGCTGGAGCTGCCGAAGGCAGTAAGGCAGCGTCTACCATCAAGATACCGGTTCCGCCAAAAGCTGGCACCGCGGCTGTCGGAATCACCAAGCCGCCAGCCGCCGCGGAAAATAAGAAAGAGGAACCACCGCCAGTAACGGAGGAACAGGCCGCACCTCCCGTTGAGGAGCAAGCAGTAGCAACTGCCGCTCCGAAACGCAAAAAGGCACGCGTCAAGAAGGCTGCGCCAGCTGATAATCCAGTCGACACTGCTGTAGCTGCAGTGGCCGCACTGGCCGCACTGGGCTTGGTTGGTTTTTTGTGGATGCTAGGTCAGGCCTCCTCCAGTTTTTAATTAATCGATACTTTTTTAGTTTATGGCTTCCGAGAACGTCGTAACGCTTACAGCAGACAACTTCGACACAGAGGTACTCCAATCATCCAATCCAGTGCTGGTTGATTTCTGGGCAGAATGGTGCGGCCCCTGCAAAATGATCGGTCCAATGATCGATCAACTAGCCGATGAAAACCAAGGAAAGGCGATCATCGGCAAGGTCAACATTGACGAACATCAGCAATTGGCCGTTCAGTACAATGTGCAGTCCATCCCCACCCTGCTCGTCTTCAAGGGTGGTCAGGTAGTGGAGCAGGCCGTGGGTGCTCGAAGCAAAGCCGATCTGCAGGGCATGCTCGACAGCCACGCCTGATCGCGTGACCCTTCCCGGGAGGTATGGCCTCCCTGATCGAAACACCCAATATCTTCCGGCGGCGGTCCGAGTTTTATCATCAACTTGGCGCCTTACAGCAGGCAGGCATAGGCGTCGCCCAATCGCTTGAACAGACTTCACCGGCAAGCCAACGCGACCGCCAGCATGTTCGTGAAACAATTGACCGGCTCAATTCAGGTGAGACCTTCTCCGAGACACTAAACGGCCGTGAATCCTGGCTACCTGAATTTGACCGGATGATGATCCAGGCAGGGGAAACCGGCGGCCGACTCGATGAAACGTTCCGCCTCCTGTCCGACCATTATGCCCAGCGCTCATCACTTATACGAGATGTACTCATGAGACTGGCCTATCCTGTCTTCCTGATCCATTTCATCATAATAATGCCTGGCCTCATCTCGTACGGGGCCAGCCTAGTGAGCGGAGGCGAGATAGGCTTAATAGATGCTTTTCTGCCATCAGGAATCACGCTGGGATCACTGTATATCGCTGTACTTTTCATTCTGTACCTTGGCCAAGCAAACCGAGGACTGGTTCTTCGCTATTGGCTTGAGAAAGCGTGGCACTGCATACCGATGTTCGGTCGTGCATTAAAGGAGATCAAACTGTCTCGCCTCTCGTTCTCACTGCATGCCCTGCTAAATGCAGGAGTCAACATCCGAGACGCCTGGAANCATGCTTCAACCGCNTCAGGCTCACCCTGGCTTGCAAAAAGCGTAAGCTNATGGTTGCCGGATCTGGANCGGGGTTTATTGCCATCTGAAGCACTTAAGCAGCATCAACCNTTCCCAAGAACNTTCCTCGAACTGTACTCCACCGGTGAACTTTCCGGNAAACTTGATGACTCACTACAGCGCCTCGCAAAATTATATCACGATGAAGGGACACGCCGGCTTAAAAGTGCCGCCGGCGTNGCTACGGGTGTTGTGTATGGAGCAGTAGCATTGTTGGTGGCTTTCATCGTTATCAGTTTCTGGACGAACTATTACAGCTCCATATTGAATACAAAGTGACTTTCGCGCTTGGCCAAGCACTTGACTAGACGCTATCGTCCCGACATGGATATGCTGCTTAAACTGCTGCAGAACAATGCCGCGTTATCCACCGAAGACTTGGCTGGAATGCTTAAATTGTCCGAGGAAGAAATCCGCGACAAAATTAAACAAGCCCAAGCTGACGGTAGTATTCTCGGCTATCAGGCCATCCTTAGCGACGAAGCCACTGGCCGGGATGGGGTACAGGCGGTCATCGAGGTAAAACTCACGCCGGAACGCGGTGGAGGTTTCGACCGTTTAGCCGGCCGCATTTCCCGTTACAGCGAAGTCAACTCATGCTACCTAATGTCAGGCAGCTACGATGTAATGGTCATCATCGACGGCAACAGTCTGCATGAGGTGGCATCGTTTGTTTCGGAAAAACTTGCCACTATCGAGGGGGTCACCTCTACAGCCACACATTTCCTGCTTAAACGCTACAAGGAGAAGGGAGTGTTGCTTCAAAAAGAAGAAGAATCTAATCGATTATCGGTATCACCTTAAGGAAATAAAACCTTCACACCAAAAAGTTTTAATTAATCTTTACAACGTTCCTGCGTTTTCATTTTGAAAGATCTAATTCCATTGAAGTTTTCCCACCACCACTTCGCAGCATCAAATCAGATTTAATATCATTACGCGATATCGCCCAATCAAGCGGCGTTTCACCATTAACATCTCTAGCATTAACATTTGCACCATTATTTAACAAAACGCTAATAATATTATAATGCCCATTATAGACTGCAGCGAACAATGGATTCCCGCCATATTTCTTTTTTAAGTCATAAGACGGATTAATGATAGCTCCTGATTTAATAATCGCCTTTACTTTTTCAAAATCTCCTTGAGCAGCTATCTCATAAATTTGCTTGAATGGCTTGTCTGCACTATCTTTTGAATTGTTCGAACCTTTTGCCAACCCCTCTGTTCCAGTCATATCTTTCTCTTTTGCAACTTCACTCAATTCAGGTCCAAGATTGGTGTTTGACGTATTTTTTATATTACCGACGATTCCGTAGACACTGCTCTCCCCGGCCCCCTTAATTTCTAACGCCTCCGTTTTGGGCACACCATCAATGTCATGACTTTTTTGCTGCTTAATAAAAAGCCCACATATTATACCAAATATAAATACAAAAATATACTTTCCAGCCATTAGTAGATTAACTTTCATTATCCTTAAATATATTTTATTTATTTTTTACTGTGCAGCCATGTCAGTGAATAATTATGACTAACTATTTCGTAAAATTTACCCATATCATATCCTTTCAATACTTCACTATATCTAGGAACCTTTATCATATAGAAGCCATTTTGGAGCAAATACTTCCTGAAAGTTATTTTCCCATCTTCATCAGTGACTAGATTTATCTTCTCAATCTCAGGAGTATATAAATTGACCTCAACTCCTGCCGCAATACTACCTCTGAAATATAATACTCCCTCTCCCAATTTACCATTAGAGACGAGATCCAATGTCAAACAAGGTAGATATTTTCTATTGTAATCAGAAACCCAACGCGCATAAAAAATGGGTTTTCTCGGTTTACTGTTTCCTCTTTGCATTACCGGAAACCCAGTTTGAGCAGCGATAACATCAGTATTGATTTCATCAATCAAGAACCCATTATTCTCTTTTTTTATTTTTATTTTTTTTGCTGTTTGATTGTTATCTATAAACCAAGCGTAAATAAAATCTAAGCTATCTAAATAACCCGGCGATCGTTCGTATTCACCTTGATACTCACCAAAACGCAAATATATTTTAGATTCTGTATTTTTATTAAAGTAGAAGGAATGTCCATTTAAGGTACTAACATTAATAATTGGCCCGACAATTATCAAAAGTAAAAGCAAACACCTATAGTTTATTAATTTCATGCCTGCCTAATGATCAATCGTTTTTGAAGACATCAGTCATTTTTTCGATAAATTCTTCAAAATCATTTTCAAAATCTAAGTCGGCCTCAACTCGGTCAACTAGCCTTATCGCTCCAAGTTTACCAAGCTCATTATCCAAATCGCGCGCAAAACCATTAAAAATTGCATAACTACTGTCACCTAGCCCCATAATCCCGTATCGTAAATTATTTAAATTAGAATCATGATTTTTTAAGCTTTCAAAGAAATCCTCCGCATCCAATGGGGGATCGCCCTCACCCCATGTACTTACGAAGAAAAATGCAAACTCAGTATCCCCTAAATCACTGGGCGACGTGTCCTCCAGATTCAATACTCTTGTTTCATGATTTTTTGAATTTAAGATTTCCGCACTTTTTTCTGCCAGTTCCTGAGCATTTCCAGTTTCAGTTCCAAAGAATATACTTATTTTTCTTTTGTCCATTACCGGTTATATATATTTATTTTGTGTTTTATATTATCGATTTATAGCCGCTTAGCATTTCATTAAAAAATGCTGTTATTTAACTAGTTTTCAATTTTAATTAAATTACTAATAAAGATAAAAGTGCTGACTTAGTCAGACACATAAAAATCATCTAGCACGTTATAATTTCAAATATAATGGCAACTCTATTTAAAGAGCAAACAGGCGGCTTCCTGTACGCATGACAATAGTATTATCGACAACTGCCACTCCATAAACCGGCTCGTCTATATCCAATTTACTGGCGCCTAATTCAATGGGGCTCTTACGATTATTTTCCAGCACAACAGTGTTGCCATCCTTACAAAAGAAATAAATTACATTATTGACTGCGATAGGAGTTGCCCAACAACTTGCAGGCAAACGGTAATCCCAAAGCTGTTCTCCCGTATTAAGATCGTTGCATGATAAGATNCCNGCCCTACTAACATAATACACACAATCCCCTACAACCAAAGGTGAACTCATACTGCTGGTAGCTTTTTCAGCAGTCCAAATAATATNATTCTTAGAAAGGGNACCCGATTTATCCCTTGGTAATGCTATAGATGAAGGCCTTTCTGAAGACCCTACCAGAATCAGNTCTCTCGTAACAGTTGCTGAGGGAATGGTGTTTTTTTCAACACCAGCATAGGACCAGAGTTGATTCCCATCAGCTAGATCCACACTTTCCACAATCCCNTTGGAGCTGATTATTATCTGCTTAGGNGACGCACTTGAATCGATAACTGGAGTAGACCAAGAAACTCGTTTTTCGCGATTGTTCTTCCATAAATTTTCCCCTGTCTTTTTATCAACATTCAATAAATAGCCCTCACTCGAATGGTCTATCAANAAAACAANATTATCGTTTGATTGNACCAGTGATGTTCCAATCCCGTGGTTACCCTGAAAGTCCCCATACTCATCAGTCAATGATCGTCGCCACAGAATTTCACCATCCCGAGACAGCGCCATCAAAAGGCCTGTCTCAAAAAANCAATAAACGCCGTTTTTATCTACGCACGGAGTGGGCGCAGCCTTTGATATATAATTNCTTACTTTTTGTGGGTTTTTGTTGTTAGTAATTTTCGACCAGAATTTTTTACCTGTTTTTAGATCATAGCAGTGTACTCCCAGNGATTCCTTGTTTCCTCCAANGGCACTAGTGACAAACACCCTGCCATCAAACACTACTGGGCTAGACTGACCATAACCTTCCAAGTTTTTAGACCATTTGACATCATCTTCCCCCCATTTTTTTGGCAGATTTTTCGCAGTGGTAAGGCTTGAGCCATTGCCACGGAATCCAGGCCAATTTGCCCCATCCTGATTCCCTGGATTTGAAGGTTTATCTTTGATGCTCAACTTCTCAATAGAATTAACTGGCCCTGCCTTGCGACTGGTACCACCAATCACGTACAGCTCCCCATCGTAGCATACAATCCGATGAAAAAAACGTCCTNCTACCAGAGCNCTACCCTTATGCCACTGTTCGTCAACCACATCATATCGATGAAGCACATCGGCAGAATCACTAGCATAGACACTCCCTTTCCAATAACCTGCAGCTGAGCCAAANGCCTTCAATCCACCTTTCGTTGGNACCTCTGGACCTCGNGCCCACTCCTCTTCCTTGGTATCATAAAAATCAAAATCATTCATGGTNCCTTCATCATCCATGCCGCCGACCACGTAAACATAGCGATCATCATGTGCAATNGAAAAAGCCCTGCGATCCACCGGCATCTCNGGCAGTTGTTTCCATACTAGTTTTTCTTTACTCAAATCAGCNGANATGCAACCAAGCCATGCCTCCCGACCGTTTCCAAAGTCCCAACCTCCAAACACATACAAAATATCACCAATGACTACAGCTTCATGTGATGATCTGGGTTCAGGAAGCCTTCCACGTAAGGTCCAANTATTATTTTTTGGATTGTAAGACTCGATTATATCCAACGAATGCAGATTGTGATCCTCATCCGGAGCATTCGTAGCCTGAGAACCGCCGACCTTTAGAATTCTCCCCTTGTGAGCAACCATTGCATATCCTTGAGATGGTGTGCCGGATTTAAGTTCTTCCCATTCACCCCTAGGTTTAATTTTTATGCGTAAAAAAACATTTTCATGATTATCCTTGGAATATGTGTGCGCTTTCCCTTTGTGNCCTCCATGGAGATAAAGATATCCCTTCGATTCACACGCCCCAAAGCTGACCATCTCAATCGACATATCCTGTGCCCATAGTGATTCTTCACTATCATTAGCCATAACCGTTCCCGTTAAACAGATGGCCGAGACCAACTGAGCGNTAAGGATAAATGCCATTATTTGAGATTTTTTCACGATTTGTTAAGTTTTGGTNTGAAATAAANAAATACTCCCTCTCACCANCTNTTTTACATCATGCTGGCAAGAGGGAGTATATTGCGTGTGTGGCTGTACTTAGAGGAGCATGATGTAAATTCTTCAGTGTCGACATTGGTGAGCTTGTAGCTCAAATCAATTAACTTAAACATTTTATAAAACTCAGTGGATACCAGTTCATCGGCATCGAACATATGCATATCCTTCACAAACATGTTTGCATCCAACATATATATCCGATTCATACAATTTAGCAAAGACAGGCGAATTATCTCAAATTTACTCATTCTTTTTTCCTTGTTAACGCCCAATCTTTCGCATCTGCGATATTGCACCATNTACGCATATCATCCATNGCCGAAAANCCCAAAACTTCNGAATGACCATCAACGAATGCATTGACAGCCTTGCCNTTGTAACGGTGATGGACATAGCCAAATGNTGGCGCTGGAACATCATCTTTCAATGTTGAGTCCCACTCTCTTTTGCCAAAGTAGGGAGACTTCACCAGATAAAAACCTTCAACCATTCGGTCCCCGAATTTGTGCCTGGCTGATGAAAACACGATCAACCCCGAACTATCTCTTGCATCACTTGTGTTCAATAGGCAAAAGGGACCGAACTTTGAGGTTGCCTTCTTACTCGGAGCTAAGTCCACATCATCACCACCGATGAACCTAGAGTTCACACCAAGCGAAGGGAAAAGGCTCACTGCATAACTATAATCTTCGTAATCAGATCTAAATTTATCAAGCAATTGACGGTTTTTATTTGCATAAATCAACTCAAATGAATCGCCAAGCCATGGAATTAATCTCCACGGATAACGGACATTTATAGGATTCCGAAGCAAATTGCCTTGTAAGTCATAAGCATTGTAACCGTTTCTGTATCCAGGCAAGACTCCACCATTGTGATCTTCTGCATATAAGTGCCAACCGAGAATCAATTGCTTTGAACTACTCAGTTCATTTGTTTTTCTAGCGACCATTTTGGATTCAGATAACACCGGTAACAACAGAGATGCCAATATCGAGATAATGCCAATTACAACCAGCAATTCCACCAGCGTGAATCCAAATTTAGTTCGCGCCCTAACCATCCGGCCTACATTAGATAAGCTTCTTTTCCCTCGTTGATATATACTGCACTATCTGCAATATAATTAATGTAATTTAATTTCAAAATTATTGCCCCTTTAATCTGTAGAAATGATTAAGGCCTTTCGCATCAACCACATGCTGTTTCTCCGATGTTTTAATTGTTTCCCAAAAAGCATCTTGGCCAAGCTTTGAAGTTCTTTGCAACTCACCTTCACCAGTCCATTCAATAATCAGGCCTCCTTCGCTCTTTCTCTTTATAGATAAAGTTGGTGGCTCCAATCTGGCGGGTACGATCTCAAGATCGATTGCTAATTTTGGTCCCTCCCCAAGAATATGGTCGCTTGTATAAAAGTCCGGATAACCTTTTCCACCATCTTCAGTTTTTCCGTACAGTATTTGAGATAGCGCGAAAAACACTTTCCCTTTAGACAAGGATTTGGCTATATAATTTTGAATATCCCTGCTGTTTATATCTATTTTAAATTGAAAAACACTATCCTCAGGAACCAAATCGCCTTGTTCTAGGCCTTCAATCTGACCCACAGCAAATGGTTTTGCAGTATGCGGCTTAGAAAAATTAAAGTAGTCAGCATCTACTGAATTCCCATCTTGAAAGCCAAGTGAATAAACGTGATGATTTCCATTATCATTTCTGTCACTTAACAGGGAACTCTCATTCCAATTCAAACTG
>PBKH01000015.1 GCA_002721375.1 Verrucomicrobiales bacterium | reverse complement strand
ACTGATCAACACCAAACCGTCCGGCCAGTTGGCACCTTCATCAATCCATTTTTTGATGGCTTCAATCTGGTCTTTAGTCAACGGATCTCCTTTTGGCGGCATAATATCCTCGTGATCCGCCGGCAAAGTAATTCGTTTAAAAAGTTCGCTCTCTATAGACTTACCAGCCTGAATAATCTCGCCAAATGCGGTCTCTTTTTTGTCGAGACGCAAGTCGCCTTTTTGTTTTTTCGGACCGTGGCAGTCAATACAACGTGCCTCTAAAACACCCTGAATCGATTTTGAAAAACCCACTTTTTCATCTGCCAACCCGCTCAGGCCGATAGCTCCAATTGCAGCTATGGTCGCGATTATTTTTCTCATTGTCATTAAATTTGAACCCAGACGCAAATTTTCCCTATATTTTTCATTGTGGCAACCGCAAAATCATGCTTTGCTAATTGCTTAATAAACACGCCGAAGGTGAGATGGCAGGATATTTTGCTCAGCACGATACTTGGCAACGGTACGGCGAGCGATTTTGACCCCCTTATCAGCAAACGCTTTCACTAAATCCTCGTCTGAAAGCGGCTTGATGGAATCCTCCTTCTTAACCAGGTCAGCCAGCATCTCCTTAACGCTGGTGTTTGCCAGGCTAGAACCATCCTTCGAAGCAAGACCGGAAGTGAAAAAGTATTTCATTTCCAGCACACCATGAGGCGTGTCGATGAATTTGCCAGATACAGCCCTGCTGACGGTTGTCTCGTGAACACCGACAGCATCGGCCACTTGAGACATTGTCATCGGGCGAAGATGAGAAGCACCGTGTTCCATAAAGCCGCTCTGGCGCTTTAGGATCTCCTCAGCAATGTTGAGTATGGTCGACTGTCTCTGGTAAATGCTCTTTAGAAGAAACTTCCCGGATCGAATTTTGTCACGAATATATTCACGAACATCGGAAGAGGTGGCGGCTTGAGCCATTAGATCCTTATAGGCATTACTAATACGCAGCCGTGGAATGTACTCATTGTTCGACGTGGCATACCAATCGCCATTATCTCCACGTGATATGAAAATTTCTGGAACTACAAACTGTTCAGTGTCCGGCATATACTCTCGACCAGGTCTTGGCTCCAAATGACCGATGCGTTCAATTGCATCCTGAACAGCATCTACCGTATCTCCAACTTTTCGAGCAATCTCACGAATACGCCGTCTGCCCAACTCATCCATACAATCTCGAATGATTCGGTATTCAAGTGAATCAACGCGTTCGACACGCTCTAGCTGGAGCATAAGACATTCGCGCAGATTCCGAGCAGCGACCCCTGGCGGATGAAAAGACTGGATCACCTCGAGCATCGACTGAATATCAGCACTAGCCTGACCNCTAGAAANNACAAGTTCATCGACGCTTGACTGGAGAAAACCACCATCNTCAATATTGCCGATTATAAGTTCAGCGATATTGCGCTGCGCCTCGCTCAAGTCCGCCAACCGNGACTGTTCCAACAGAAAGTCTTGCAGCGATTGGCTGGNAGTCACCGAGTCAATCATGAACTGTTTCTTTTCTTCGTCCTCTTTCGTGTTACGCGACGGGATATTACTACTGGAAAAATGATCCCGCCATTCCTGATCCAGTTCTATCAACTGGTTGATCTCCTTCTGAAAATCATCGATCGGCTCCGAAGTATTGCTCTCATCGGTGGGATCATACTGAACGTCGACAGGCGGCTCGGCTAAATCGATCTTGGACTCTTCTGAATCAAGACGCTCTCCTGGGCGCACCGCATCAGCATCAGGGGAAGCCTGCTCTTCGAGAACTGGGTTAAGCTGCAATTCCTGATCCACCATGGCCTTGAGCTCAAGCATAGGCGCCTGTAGAAGATTAAGCGACTGCTGAAGTTGGGGCGCCAACACTTGGTTGAGCGACATCTTCTGCGACATCTGGAACCCCTGCTGGGCCATGCGCTGACAGTATTAAGTCAGGAGACCGGTTTCAAGGCGATAAGGCACAATATTTGCTATTAAAAAANCATGCCAAANACCTCTTTGCATTAAGTTTGTGAACAACTTTTTCCCGACCTCCNTTGTCGCACACAGCTCACCCGATTAAAGTTGCGAAGTGCCAACACGGTTCACAGTTTTAGGAAGCGGTTCCGGAGGTAACACCTCNTATTTGGAAACGGATCAAACGCGACTACTGATAGACGCCGGTCTAAGCGGGCGACAAATTCGACTGCGCCTGGAGCTCCTCGGACGCTCTCCAGAAACCCTCGACGGCATTCTGNTCACTCACGAGCACACCGACCACACNCAGGGACTNAAGGCTCTCTGCTCCAAACTCGAGATCCCAGTCTACTGCAATCGACTGACCGCAGACGAACTGCGTTTCAAACTGAAAACACGCCTGAATGTTCAAAAATTCATTACTGGCGAAACTTTTGAAATAGGAGACGTTACTGTTGAAAACTTTTCGGTGCCACATGACGCACAAGAACCTGTCGGCTTTCACTTGAAGACCTCGGATGGAAACATTGGCGTACTAACAGATCTAGGACAAGCCACACGGCTTGTGCTCGAGCGTGTGCGCGGTGCAAACGTNTTGTTCATAGAAGCTAATTACGATCTAAACCTACTACAGCAAGACACTCGTCGGCCTTGGAGCATCAAGCAACGCATCATGAGCCGGCACGGTCATCTTTCAAATACTGCAACAGCCGAAGCCGTCAGGAACTTGGCTGACAATTCATTGCGTTACGTAATGTTAGGCCATCTCAGCCAAGACTGTAACACGCCAGAAATTGCGCAGCAAACCGTCGAGACTGAGCTTGAGCAAGCAGGGATTGACTGTATAAAAATCAATGTTTCAACACAGTCCAAAGCGTCTGAGACCTTGACAATTTAACCAAAANCCCCTTAGGCAGCGTCGAACTAATTTCTCTTTGGCCAACGGCGCAATCCGTTCTGTAACCACAATCGCCATACCATCCATATAGCTTCACGCACAATCTTACTGCTCATTTTGGAATTACCAATAAAGCGGTCAGTAAAAATGATTGGAACCTCTGTAATGGTATAACCATTTCTCCACAGGATGTGTGTCAATTCAATTTGAAAGCTGTAACCATTGGCTCGAATGCAGTCCAAGTCGATCGACTGCAGGGCACGACGACGAAAACATTTGAATCCTCCGGTAGGGTCGGCAAATGGCATTCCTGTGACGATCTGGACGTATTTAGCAGCCGTGATGCTAAGCAGCAGTCTACTCATCGGCCAGTTGATCACACGGATACCCTCCGTATAGCGAGAGCCTATAACAAGATCAGCATTTTCCGAGTTTGCCTTGTCTATAAATTGCGGAATCTCGTCTGGATCATGCGAGAAGTCGCAGTCCATCTCAAAGACAAACTCATAGGTTCGCTCAAGCGACCACTTAAATCCCGCACAGTAAGCACGACCCAAACCGTCCTTTTCGCTGCGATGCAGTACATGTAAACGCTTGTTCGATTCAGCTAAATCGTCCGCGATGGAGCCCGTGCCATCCGGTGAATTGTCATCTACAACCAACACATCTAATGCTGGTTTCATAGATAATAAACGCTCCGTCATGGGCCGTATATTATCGGCCTCATTGTATGTTGGTAGGATGACGAGCGTGTCAGGCATATCAAGCGAAGTTGCCGTCGACCAAGCGACGGATGCCCTGTGGATTGGCCTCCTGCAACTCAGCAGGGAGCAGCGGATCAGGGAAGTCTTGATAGCATACTCCACGTGTGAAGCGATGAATTGCCCGGGTGCCAACCGAAGTAGATCGACCATCCGATGTCGCCGGGAAAGGTCCGCCGTGAACCATCGCATGGCAAACCTCAACACCGGTTGGAAAACCGTTGATAAGCACTCGGCCTGCTTTGGTCTCAAGTATGCTCAGCAACTCACGATTGGCCTCTAGATCTGCCTCAGTACCATGTATAGTCGCAGTCAATTGGCCCTCGAAAGACTTAGCCAAGGCGAGCATCTTGTCTTTGCTATCATGTGTGACCAGCAAGGTGGAAGGTCCAAATAATTCCGCTGCCAGCTTTTTCTGGCCAAGAAACGCATCGGCACTCGTCCTGAATAACGCCGCACCGGCTTGACATACGCCATCACCGGCCTGACCAAGCGCGAGGGTCTCTACAGCATCATTGCCGCCCAGCAAACTAACTCCTGAGTCGTACGCCGCACCGATGCCGGAGTTAAGCATGGTCCCTCCGGAACTACCTCCAACCAACTCGGCGAGTCTGGCCAAGAACGGCTCAATATTGAGGGATCCATCCAGAATCGTCAGCCCAGGATTCGTACAGAACTGCCCCATCCCAAGTGTCATGGAACCGTGCAACCCTTTAGCAATCGATTCCGCCCGCTCAGCCAATGCTCCCGGCAAAATGAATACTGGATTGATACTGCTCATCTCTGCATAGAAAGGGATAGGCTCTGGCCTCTCGGCTGCAAGTTTCATCAGCGCCTGCCCTCCGGCACGTGAACCGGTAAAGCCTGCTGCCTTAATCGCCGAATGTTGAACCAATGCTGAGCCAACCTCACTACCTGGACCATAGAGGAGTGAAAATGTCCCCTCCGGTAAACAACATTCGCGCACCGCTTCCACCACTGCTTGACCGACAAGTTCCGCTGTTCCGGGATGCGATTGATGGGCCTTAACGATAACAGGACAACCGGCCGCAAAAGCCGATGCCGTATCTCCGCCAGCCACTGAAAAGGCGAGTGGGAAATTGCTTGCGCAGAAAACCGCCACAGGACCAAGCGGACGCTCCATGGAGCGCACATCCGGCTTGGGCACCGGCTCACGTGAAGGATCGGCATGGTCTATACGAGCGTTAACCCAAGAGCCCTCCTCCGCAACCGAGGCAAACAACCGCAACTGCCCACAGGTACGTCCGGTTTCCATTCGGATTCGACCCTCTGGCAAGCCGGTTTCCTTTGTAGCACACTCTGCCAAATCGTCACCAATCGACTCAATTTTGCTGGCAACACAGCGCAGAAATTCAGCCCGAACCGCCCCGCTTTTACTACCGAAAACTTCGAATGCATCGACAGCCAAGTCAACGGCCCGATTCAACTCGGCCTCACTCGCCGCAACATAACCTGGCTCAAGCGACTCACCAGTTGCAGGGTTAACGCCAAAAATGGATATATCTCCTGCAGCACCAGTTTCAAAACCAATGATCGATTTTCCTGTCAAATCCGACATGCACATGATTCTACTAAAAGCAGGCAATAGTTTGAAGCGTTCAGTTTTCATACTAAACCAGCTAAACGCAAACTTGCCCCTCTTGCTCATCTTAGCAATAATTGAACTGTGAATCGCAATGAAGCATGGGCGTTGCTAAACAATTACACCAAATCAGAATCTTTAATAAAACATGCACTCTCAGTTGAGGCTGCAATGCGCCATTACTCGACCAAACTAGGCGAGGATATCGATCAATGGGGCCTAACCGGCCTGCTGCACGATTTTGATTACGAACGCTGGCCAGATATACCGGACCACACGCAAAAGGGGGCGAAGATTTTGCGAGAGCACGGAATCGATGAGGAAATAATCTGCGCAATTCTCTCACACGCAGATTGGAATCAGGAAGAATACCCGCTTGACCGGCCGATTCGTAAAGCGCTTTTCGCGGTGGATGAACTGTGCGGGTTTATCATCGCCGTAGCCTATGTTCGCCCAGAAAGACTTCATGGGATGACAGCCAAGAGTGTCCGCAAAAAAATGAAGGCAAAGGGATTTGCCGCTGCGGTAAAACGAGAAGACATCCTGCGCGGTGCCGACTTGATGGAAGTCGAGTTAAACAAACACATCGAGGAGGTGATTGCAGCGCTTCAAGGAGTATCTTCCTCTCTCGGGCTTGACTGACTCACCGCAGAGGCTCTCAAACGGCGAGATTCATCCATGAATTCCGCGAGCCGCATTGAGGCAGTGATCGGAAACACCGCAAGGGCAAGCCCGGCCAAAAAGTCCACCATCAGCGAGAGGNAAAGCAATACCTTCGGCATCTCTAGATCGCTCCANATTCCGGTAGTTGGATCTAANCGAGCGATNGGTATTGGCAACCGCCGAAACTGCATTGCCTCCCACTCTGCAAAGCCGCAAAACCAAATACCCAAACCAAAACCTAGAGCGATAGAAACCCAAAACAGGCTCACCCACCCAATTGGCCAAGCACGGCCGCGGTAAAGCATTATGCTCTTTTTTAGAATCCAGCCGGCAAAGAATGCCACCGGCAATATGACCAGCAATCCGATCATTACCTGCTCTACTTATAACCCAGCATACCCCTAGTGGGCACCTAAGCTGATTAGATGACCTAACGTACGCAAGTACATACGATTTTCAGCAAGGGCAGGTGTAGCGTTGGATGGTTCGTCAAGATCGTTGACTGCGATCTGATTAAATGTGTCCGATGCTTGAATCACAACCAACTTACCGTTGGTCGAGATACAAAACAAACGCCCATCCACCCAGACTGGCGAACCAAAAAAACGTCCCTCGACACGCTCCTGCCACAACACCTTTCCCGTCTTTGCTCGGACACAAGTCACGACCCCTCCATCGCCCCAGAGGAACAATAGACCGTCCTTGGCCAAACTAGTCGGCACATATGGAACAGAGCGCCGCAACTTGTAAGCAAGACTTGACGGAACACCCTTTGCCGCTTCACCAGGGTTGATTGCTACAAGGTAATTACCCCCTTGACCGCTACCGCAAGTGCCGATTAACAGCCCGCCCGCAACCAGACTGGAACTTACTGTTCGCTTGTCAAAAACGCGTGGCTGTTCCCAAAGCGTTTTACCAGTGCTCGGATCTACAAAAGTGACCCCATGGCCCATACTGTTGAACACCAACCCCTTCGCCCCGGACGGATCGGTGAATTCGCATGGTGTCGAAAAAGCGGCTTTAGCATTTATCCGGTTCACTTTCCAAAGCTGTTCTCCGCTTTTGGCATCCAATGATACAAGAAAACTTTGATTGTCCTCATCAGCAGCAAGAACCACTTGACCTTCATAAAGGATTGGCGAGATACCCCCGCCATGATTGCTTACAGTAGTTTCAAACACACGCTGCCATAGTTGCTTGCCTTTCAGATCGAGAGCAATCAGCGTGTGCGCTCCCGGCCTGGATACAAGCACAACTAATCGCTGTCCATCTGTTGCCGGTGTTGAGGAAGTCAAATGATTGTACCGATGCGTGCGAAACGCCGACTGAGACCGGGAGACGGACCAAATCTCCGAGCCGTCGACAACACTTAGACACTGAACTATAAATGCACCCTTAACCTTGTTGGAGCTAGTGACGAATACACGCCCGCCCCACAGCACCGGTGAAGCATGTCCTTCGCCTTTAAGTTCTACACGCCAATTGACATCATCTAGGGTAAACTTTGATGGGATACCCTTTGCCATGCTGATGCCGGTTCCATTTTGGCCGCGAAATCTAGGCCACTCTTTGGCTTGTCCAGAGACCCCTAACAACAAAAGAACCCCAATGATAAACAGAGGGGAAAAATTACTTTTTTTTCGTTGTGACATCATTAAATCATTTACCAAAGCCCTTAGCCTTGAAGCAATGGATAACGCCTCGGCCCGTGCTGGCGTAAAGTCGACCTTGGGCCACAGCCAAGCCGAAAACATCACCATTAGCTGCCCCCCGCCAAAGTTGACGACCGTCTTTAGCATGATAAGCNGCCACTTCGTTGTGACCGCCTGTGATCAATGTTTGNCCAGCCAGCACCATGCTCAGCGGCTGACTGCTGGCTACACGCCANGCAAAACAGTCCTGCATACCAGTCTGAACCTCGTCGATTTTCAGACCCAGTTGCGCCGCCTCCGCAAGTAATTTCGAACGTTCACTTCCGTTCGTTGCATTCTTAATGGCCTTCCCGAGTTTTTCTTGATTTTTCTTTAGTGTACGCCGTTCACGAGCAAGCTCAAGGTAACGGGCACGATCCAGCGCACTTAGGTCGGTATCACTTTGAAGAAAAGAGCGTTGAGGGGTTACAATCATATGGTTTCCCTTGAAAGAGGCAAGCTGATCAGATTGGTTTGACTCGACAAAACCTAGTGTGCCGGTTTTACCGGGTCCAAAGACCAAGTTGTCCCCTGTCAGCAAAGCGTAAGTTCCACCCTGCCCGCTAACAACTCGGATGCGCTTCCCATCGGCTCTACTAATAACGACCGGATTGTTACGCCCGGCAGGGACATAGAGCCGCGTATGGGACGCGAGCATATACCCTTGAGCAGGGAGGTCATTCTGCTTCTTCTGCCACTTTATTTTTCCANCTCTAGCATCGAGCGCCGTGATCAGCACCCCCTCGGAGGGAAACATGCCCGCGGCACAGTAGGCTGTATCACCAATAACAACGATGCCGGTTCGAAGCGGCCAACGCGAGATGAGGCGAGCGTTGCCCGGGATGCGATAATCTTTCGGCCCCAGACGAGTTTTCCAGATTAGTGAGCCTTGCTTAGCATCGATACAGTAGGCATGACCGTCATCGGAACCGACGTAAACACGATTCTCCGAAATTGTCGGAGCCAAGCGAACAGGANCCTCTGTGAAAAANACCCATTGAATTTTACCGGTTTCGGCATCAAGGCAGTAGACTTTATCATCCGCCGACGACCCATAATAAAGCAGCCCACTCGCAATAACAGTGTGGTAGGCATAGTCAAAAATCTGACGTGATTTCATGTCATACACCTTATTATAACCATCCCACTTGGCCTCACCGCGCCAGGCGGGNCGTGGAGCATGCNTTGAGCGGTGCACCCAGCCATCGGTGAACGGCGTTATCAGNGACTCCCGCGCAACACCGCTTCGGGCATAATCATGTTGGTAAGTAGGCCAATCCGCCGCTTGACATAGACCGGCGATGACGAAAAGACAAAGAACAAACCAGTGTCGGATCGATCTCATATTAACAAAGGCCTCCGTTTTAGGCATATGATCACATCAACGCAATGTAAACCGACAAAAACAATTATGATTGGAAGACTAGCACGGATTCTGCTTTGGAATGAAGAGTGATGTTGGCTTTGGGAACAGGAATGATCGTTTTAATCTTAA
Source organism: Verrucomicrobiales bacterium (assembly GCA_002721375.1). Classification (GTDB taxonomy): domain Bacteria; phylum Verrucomicrobiota; class Verrucomicrobiia; order Limisphaerales; family UBA1096; genus UBA1096. The sequence goes on along the minus strand of PBKH01000015.1, from coordinate 16,303 downwards.
CTATCNGCACCAGCCTGGGANTTNTCGGAGGCTGGTTCGGCTTTAAATGGCGCCACAAGGAGAGACTCTTCAGCGAGAGCGATCGAAAATATTTTCAGAATCTTCTTNACCGNGCGGAAACGGCCGAAACCAAGCTAGAACAGATGGAACCTGAAATGGCTCGGGCAACTGATCGATCGAACCTACTTGAAGACAGTCACCGAGTAATCCAAGAGGAACTAGCCAATGAACGGCAGTTCAATTTATCCCTAAATACNGAGTTGAGTCGCGAACGAGCACAGCGAAACCAACTTGAGGCTAGGCTGAACGACCAGACTGAAACGCTCGATGTCGAACGACGACGATTGGATGCCAAACTGTCCTTTTTGGCTAAACGGGTCGAAGAAAACACCCAGACGCTAAAAGACTCGCTTTCGAGTGAAGAAAAATCTGCAGAGCCGACCTTTGCGACTGCCTCTTACTGAGACTCAACCTCCACTCCTCGTTGTCGTTGTTTTCTTTTGACAACGGCTGAAATCATGCCAGCTTCCTCNTCCGGCTCATGACGGCATTCAAATANTCGCACGGCCAACNAGTATTCTATTGCGCTTGAGATGAAACGGCTTATTTCAAGATTTCANACCGNTATCACTGCTGCCTCTGCGGCTCTGGTTTTCACACANGCACAGGCGGCACCTAACCTCAAGACCCTCAGCAAGTCCTGCTTTATCCTTCACGATCCTTCTGGAAAGTATGACATTAGCCCGGAATGGGAAGAACCTGCGAAGGTCATGAACCGTTTGCCTATTCTTCCCGAACTGACTAAGCGNATCAAAGATGTTGTTACNGCCAGCCACGGGAACAAATCGGTTCTGATCGTCGGCGACGCCTCGTCGGCCTACCGTTACTTTCTAGCTAGCCTAGCCGTAAGTGGAGATCAGGAATTGNCCAAGTTCGCCCACCTAGAAATAGATCTGCCTAAAATTGTAGAAGGACACACTCTTCTTGGCCAAGTACAAGAATATTGGCAGAAAGAAATCAGTAAACCAGCACTAGGTGAGGACATTATTCTCTACATTTCCAATCTCAGTTCAATGATTGGCCTTGGAGCCTCCAACCGCTCTTCTACCGGAGTAGAGACGCTATTCGCACCGAACATACAGGGAGGGAAGCTGCGAAGCATAGCATTCATCGACTACTTCAACTACTCACGCGTACGCTCCGACAACAACTATGTCATTAACTCNTTCGGAGACACCGTATTCCTTCCAGAGTANGGAAGTAATGACATTAACGGCATTTTNCTCAACTACTCCCGTGCCTACATTCCACAGCTAAAGCTGACCGAGCCGCACGTCAACTATATCAAGNATATCATCGGCTATTACCAGCCAAATAAACCAGAACCGCAGCGGACTCTCACTGTATTGAAGGAACTAGTCACGATGATGGAAGAAGCGTTATCAAAGAACGGGCGGTTCGTGATGGACAAGGCCACACTTAAAGCAGCCTCGATGAAAGCAGCCCAAGTACCTGATTGGATTATCGCAAAGGATTACTCTATCCTTAAAGATCTGCCGGATAAAATCCGCTCACGTTTTATNGGGCAGGACGAAGCAGTCAACGGAGTCGTTCGTCTTTCACGCATCGGCTACGGCGGCGGACGCACCGATGAAAAACCAGTTGCCAGCATCATGTTTGCTGGGCCAACCGGCACTGGCAAGACCTACCTCTCAAAANTGTTATCTCGGAGCCTCGACCTAAAGATGATAACCATGGACATGACGACCTACCGAAGCNCCACAAGTATGGACCGGTTTCTGTCAGTCATGACCGACAATCTAACCATCAATCCCCACGCCGTGTATNTATTCGAGGAAATTGACAAAGCCAACGTACAGGTACTCGACCGGCTCTACTTCCTTCTCGACGAAGGCATTTTCTATGACCGAAATCAAAAGCCAATGTATGCCCGGGGATGTTTCGTCGTAATGACTACCAACGCTGGCTACGATGTNATCGTTAAGAATCGTGATAAATCTAACGTTCGAGAACTATTCGAATTAGCATTGCTAGACCGATTCCGACCAAGTTTCCTTAACAGATTCGACGAAATCGCCATGTTCCGACCATTCACCGATACCGAATACATCGACATGGCAAGACTTCACATCCGACTTAAAGCCGATGGCATGAAGGAAACGTATAATTGGAATCTAACCGTGGAGGATTCCATTCATGACCTGATCGCTCGTGAAAGCCGGAGTCTGACATTCGGAGCACGGCCCACACTGCGGATGATTAATGGAATCCTCTCGCTTGGCGTGACAAACTATCAAATTGAGAAGGCACCGCTTGAGGANGGTTCAAACATAAATCTCGAACTACTGTCCGCTGAAGATCAGCNGTTCAGGCTCAGCGTGGAAGGTGGCAGTTCGCTCGATTACNAAGTAAACCTGTGAGCGGCATCGACGCAGACAGCTGATATTTAGGCGATGCCGAACGANCGATTTTCAACAGGCAAGAAAATCGCCTTTACGGGGGTAATGTTCCTTTACATCAACCTCGTGCTGACAGTCTTCTGGATTCTCAAGCCATTAAAAAAAAGTTTATTCATCAGCCAATATGATGGAAATACCACTTTTAAGTTAGGCTCAATAGAGATGCTTGGAAGCAGTGCGGAACTGCTAGCAAAAGGCGCAAACCTNCTGATAGCCTTCCTNCTGGTCATATTCCTCACCTTTCTTACCCGCTTGGCCAAACGCCAANGNTTGACCTATTGCTGCATGTNTATGGTCATCATCATGACATATATTTTCTCTCTACAGATCAACAATCCCAGTGAAGCAACCGTCTGGCTTTTTTACTGGTTTGGTGACCTATACATCAGTCTGATGCTAGCCGCTTTCTTCTCATTCCTGCACGACACAATTGACCTAAAGAACGCCAAACGACTTTACGGATTTATCGTGCTGGGAGCAGTATCCGGTGGCGCCGTCGGTAGCACCTATTTTCGAGGATGGATCGGAGAAATGAACAACCAACAATGGCTACACACCATCGTCGGAATTGGCGTAGTGATCTGCCTGCTTGCATTTACTGCCGGCTGGCTAGTCCGATCTCTGCCCAATCAAGAGNCAAAACTCAACGGGAATGATGTCCCTNNAAAAAAATTAAATGCCGCAATCGAAGGGGCATCTCTAGTTTTCAAGTCGCGCTATCTGATTGCCATCGCTGGCATTGTAGGNTNCTATGAAATCACATCAGAAGTGTTGGATTACCAATTCACCGCAATGACCGAGCGGTTTGTCCCAAAAGAGGAAATTNGCAGCCACTTCGGCACTGTATACGCNATTGGCAATATCGCAGCACTGGGAATCCAACTTCTNTTNAGCATCTTTGCCGCTAACTTTCCAAAATACCGAATTCATTGGATGCTGTTGGTTCTACCACTGTCTATAGTACTGAGTTCGCTCTTCTTCATTCTTGCCCCTATCGCCTATATTTTAATCGCTGGAAGCCTCCTAAAAATCTCTGATAGCACGTTCGCCTATTCCGTCAATCAGACAGGCCGAGAAACCCTCTATAACCCACTATCGAGACAGGAAAAGTATGTCGCCCGGGCGTTTGTAGAAGTATTCGTTCAGCGTGCAGGTAAAGTTGTCGCACTCTTGATTGCCGCCCTCGTTCCAATGTTTCTAAGCACCAGAAGCGAGACCGGCCAGCTCGAGACCAGCCTACTTGGATTGCAAGTTCTGGGAGGTTTCACCTGCATCATCGTCGCCATCTGGTTTTACTGTGTGAAGATTGTCGGACGAAAATTCGAGTCGCTTGAGCGTGAACAATAATATTGCTTTAATCCTTCACTTGGCCAAGCACAGAAGCAAACCAATAGTATTCCGAACTAACGGCCGAACTGCTCTGCGGCTAACTCGCGAAGCTTAGTTTTAAGAATCTTGCCAGTTGCATTGCGAGGGAGCGCTTCCATCTGCATGACCTTTCGCGGCATCTTATAGACAGCTAATTTATCCCTCAGGAATTCAAGCAAAACGACATCCTCGATTTTGGCTCCATCAGAGGGCGCTACACATGCTACAACCATATCACCCTTTCGGGGGTCATTAACACCAATCACTGCCGCCTCCTTGACACCTTTGAACCGGTAGATGACCTCCTCGAGCTCCCGCGGATAGACATTGATACCGTTAACAAGCAGCATGTCCTTTTTGCGATCAGTAATATACAGGTAACCGTCCTCGTCGAGATAGCCAATATCGCCGGAGAGAAACCATTCGCCCTTTATTGCTTCCTTTGTGGCCTCAGGGTTATTCCAATAACCCATCATTACATTATGACCCTTTATACATATTTCACCCTGCTCGCCAGNAGGTAAAACTTCGCCACCATCATTACAGATCTGGAACTCCACACCCTTAATCGGCAAGCCGACTGAACCAGGCTTTCTTTCACCATGTAATGGGTTGAAACAAGCGACCGGGCTGGTTTCACTCANGCCGTAACCNTCAAGCAATGGGATGCCGACGTTCTCATTGAACGCCTTGAGAACCTCAAGCGGTAGTGGTGCGGCCCCGCTGCAGCATACCCGCAAGGGTAAATTCGGTGGCAGTTTAGTGTTCGCCAANGCACGGTAGAGTTGTGGGATCGCCGGCAAGACAGTCGCCTGATGCTGCATAATTTCGGCGACAATGTTCTTTGGCGGATGCAGCGANCGGATGGCAACGACCGACAANCCTTGTGTCATTGGCAANAGAACGCAAACGGTCATACTAAAGCTGTGAAACATCGGCAACAGACAAGCCATTCGATCCTCTGAATTCAATTCNAATTCGGCCATNACGGCCTCTACATTGCACAATAGGTTGTTGTTGCTAAGCATCGCCCCTTTTGGCTTACCAGTGGTGCCAGAAGTGTAAATTATAAGCGCTAACTCTTCCCGCTCNTGGCNGGACANCGGCAATTTCGGTTCAGATTCAATGTCCGTTTGGCCCAGTTCCTCGATCTCGATTACAGCCAAACCTTCGATTTTAGCCTTGAGCGATGTTGTACCTTCGGTCATTGAAGACTCACTGATCAACACCTTGACCTGAGAGTCGCTGAGTATGTAGCCAACCTCATCTGGCGTAAGGAAATTGTTGATCGAGACTACAACCCCTTCAGCCATTAGAATTCCGAACAATGAAAAAATAAATTCGGGGCAGTTTTTGAGCCACAGNCCTACCCGGTCGCCANNCTTCAGATCGTATTCCTCCCTAAGTCGTTTGGACAATCGNCCGGCCATAGAGTATGTCTGACCGAAGGAGTACTGCTCTTCACCCCAGTAAATCGCTGTTTTTTCNCTGTTTTTTGCNGCAATCTCGCTGAATTGGTTTGCGATGTTTTTCATTCTCATTTCCTTCCCTGCAACAGAGAAAAAACGGTTCCTGCNGCTTCGTCAAGCCAGTCCAGTGCGCTTTTTGCCTTGGCATGAGAAACACTGCTGACACAATCGTGCTGCTTGATTGACACTCAAGTCCAGCTTAAGGAGTTCCTTCCAGCGTTACGAAAAAGCAGTTGGGTCTCCCTCGATACCGAGGCCGACAGTCTACACTCGTATCCGGAAAAACTTTGCCTACTGCAGATCAGCCTTCCTGGTTCGGACGTGCTTATCGATCCGCTCGCACCTCTGGATGTGGGTCCTCTCTTCAAGGCGCTTGCCAGTAAGGAACTACTNATTCACGGCTGTGACAACGACTTACGACTAATGTACGCCGCGAACCAATTCGTCCCACANAGTGTGTTCGATACCATGTGGGCGGCACGCCTACTAGGCTTCAGCGCTTTTGGTTTGAACGATCTGCTTTCCAAACTCCTTGGCATAACACTCGACAAAGGTTCGCAGAAGGCCAACTGGACGAGACGACCCCTGACCGAGAAGATGATTATCTACGCGCTTAACGACAGTCGCCATCTACGCTCCCTAGCGGACAAACTGCGCAACGACCTAAAAAACAAAGGACGAATCAGTTGGCACAAACAGATTTGTGACCGACTAATACGCGAACATGCCATTCCGAAAATTAATGACCCTAATCATGCTTGGCGCCTAAAAGGCTCAAGCAAACTCACCCGCCGCGAGCAAGCCATCCTAAGGGCAATCTGGCACTGGAGAGAGAGCGAAGCCACTCGCGCCAACAAGCCGCCTTACTTCATTGTCCGNCATGAAGATCTCGTTCGCTTAGCAGAGACAGTGGGGCACAGCAAACAGAAAACCGCATGGCCAACCAAGCTATCGAACCGCAGATTCAACTCACTGCGTCAGACAGTAGGCCAAGCNCTAGACCTGCCACCCTCTGATTATCCCGAAACCCCCCGNACAGTTCGCCGCCGTATCACNCAGAGTGAAAAAATNTTTTACGANTCACTCAAAACACTGCGAGACAAACAGGCAAAAATTCTCAATATCGATCCAACACTCATCGCCAGCCGTTCAACACTCGTAAAACTGTCACTAGAGGACGCGAATGAACGCGAAAAGATCCTGCCGTGGCAGCGAGACCTCCTTAACTTGNANCNCNAACAAATAAACTTTGAAAACCAATGGTTTTCCCGGCAACATCCGNTGCCATTTATTTAGCAAAGGTTTTTTTAGCGAATGAAGCGCACGCATCACTGCAACGAATTACGGAAAGAACACGTCGGTCAGATTGTAACACTGAACGGTTGGATCCACTCCAATCGCGACCTTGGAGGGGTGATTTTCATCGATGTACGTGATCGCGAAGGNCGAACTCAAGCTGTCTTCGACCCNAGCGACCTACCGACAGNTCTATTTGAAGTCGCCTCCAAACTCCATAGCGAAAGCGTCATCAGCGTAACAGGCAAAGTGCGAACGAGGCCGGATGGTACGAAGAATGATAAGATAGATACCGGCCTCGTCGAGGTGTTGGCAGATAACCTCGAAGTATTGAATCATGCGGAAGTACTNCCGTTCACTATCGACGACCCCGAAGTCGCAGCCAAGGTAAACGAAGAGTTGCGCCTCAAACATCGTTACCTCGATTTGCGTCGGCCGGAAATGATTCACAATATGCGTCTCCGAAGCAAAGTCGCCACCGCCACTCGGGTATTTATGGNAGAACAAGGCTTTCTCGAAATAGAAACACCAACTCTATTCAAGAGCACGCCTGAAGGTGCCAGAGAGTTTCTAGTGCCGAGTCGAATCCACGCCGGACAGTTTTACGCCCTCCCCCAATCCCCTCAACAGTACAAGCAGATCCTAATGTGCGCCGGNGTGGACAAATATTTCCAACTCGCACGCTGTTATCGCGATGAGGACTTGCGCGCCGATCGCCAACCGGAATTCACGCAGGTCGACATCGAAATGTCATTCATTGAACGTGAGGATATTTATAATTTAATTGAAGGTCTATTGAAGCGCATCTGGAAAACAGCGCTCGGCATCGACATCCCAACCNCGTTTCCGCGNATCTCTTTTGAGGAAGTGATGAACCGCTGGGGCATTGACAAACCGGACACCCGATTCGNTATGGAGATCGCCGATATGACCGACAACTTTGCCTCGAGCGAATTCAAGGTGTTCAGCGGCGTCGTTTCAAAGGGTGGAACAGTCAAGGTGCTTAACGCGAAGGGATTCGCCTGTGTTACACAGGGCCAGATGGAGACCATGACCGACTATGCAAAAAGCTTTGGGGCAAAGGGACTAGCTTACATCAAGGTCGAAAATGGTGAGTGGAAATCTCCGATCGTTAAATTTTTTAGTGATGCAGAAAAAGCTGCTCTCCAGGAAGAAATGGAAATCGAAGAGGGGGATCTTGTCCTTTTCGCCGCCGACGAGTGGCTAAACGCCTGCGAAATCCTCGGCAAAATCAGACTCTACTGTGCTGANAAACTTCAAGAGATAGGCAAATTGACCATCTCGACTGAACAATTCAATTTTCTCTGGGTCGTCGACTTCCCACTGCTGATGTTTGACAAGGAAATGAATCGCTGGTACTCCGGTCATCATCCGTTCACCTCGCCGGTAGAAGAAGATATCCCGAAGCTTACTAGCTGCCCCAAGGCCGTCCGCGGTCAACACTACGACATTGTAGTCAACGGTGTCGAACTCGGCGGCGGCTCTATTCGTATACACAACCGCGATGTGCAGCAGACCATTTTTGAAGATGTGCTGCAAATCCCACCCNACGTGGCACAGGAACGGTTCGGCTACATGCTTGAGGCATTTCGTTATGGCGCACCCCCACACGGTGGCATCGCACTTGGTTTCGATCGACTTATCGCCATGCTCTGCAACGCTGAAAGCATCCGCGAAGTGATCGCTTTCCCAAAGACAGCTAAGGGCACCGACTTAATGAGTGACTCACCTGGCTCTGCGGAAGAAAAACAGTTGCGAGATCTGCACATCAATCTACGCATCCCAAAATCGCAAGAGAAAAAACAGGACGTAATCTAATCCAAAAAGAACAAATCAATAAAGACGAAACCGGCCCCTTAAAGCGGATTTCATTTTCCACCCCTTAACCAAGCCTCATTCGTTAATGAAATAACTAAGATTTTCTAGTTCCATGGCGAGATTCACGTTGTTAACCGTAATCTCGTCAGGCACAGAAAGCACAATGGGAGCAAAATTCAATAAAGCAACCACGCCTAGTTTAATTAATTTATTAGCCACTTCCTGCGCAGAATTTGGCGGCACACATAATATTGCCATTTTGACAACATGCTTATCGATCACCTTCGGCAACTTATCCATCGCCTGTACTTCCATCGACATGTCGCCCGGCAAATATTGACCTGGCCGAGAATCAAATGCCCCAACAATTTCAAACCCCTCTCGCTCAAAACCTCGATAGCTCAATAGCGCACGCCCAAGGTTTCCAATCCCGACAATGACCACTGGCTGCAGGCTCTTTGTTCCAAGCAATTCCGAGATCATCTCAGACAACTGCCTTACATCATAACCTAGCCCGCGAGTACCAAACTGACCAAAATAGGTAAGATCCTTCCGCAATTGTGTCGATTTCACCCCAGCGGCCTTTGCCAGCACCTCACTCGATACTGTGTGTATGCCGTTATTCTCCAACCGGCGCAAGCAACGCGAGTATACAGACAGCCTGTATATTGCCTTTCTAGGTATCTCAGTTCGCAACACTTTTTTCAAGATTGATTAGTCTATAAACATTAGTTCATTCGAAACCAATAACGCTTGCCCAAAGCGCTCCCAAGCTTCAGCGGCGGGTTCGAATTGATCGATGAACGCCTTGGCAGAATTCAGTTCCCAGTCTTTTGGTTCTCGCTGATAAGCCAGCTGAAACATCATCCGAATTCGTTCTTCCCCTTTCGCAGCCTGCACAAATTCACTGTCCGCCATGTGCTTTGCCTGTGCTTCAATAAATGGACTGTTCAACAGATATAACGGCTGTTGCGGAATTGTTGTGGTAAAGCGGCGGCTACAGGTCGTGTCCGGGCCAGCAAAGTCGAATGTCCGGAAAAGGCTCGGCAGGTTTTGTCGGTCAACAAATCCATAAATCGTTCGGCGGTTGGCGGTTGATTTATTCTCTATTTTTTCTGAACGACCACCTTGCTTTAGGTCCAAGTTGTCGGCGACCATCAGCACGGAGTCTCGCATTGACTCAAAATCAAGCCGACGACGATTCATCTGCCATAATAGTTGATTCGATGGGTCACGATCAGCGTATTGCGGGAACTCGGTCTCGCCCTGCTGGTAGGTTGCCGAAAACACAATGGAACGAATGAGCTGCTTTATGGACCAGTCACTTGCGACAAATTCCACAGCAAGGTGGTCGAGCAGCTGCGGATGTGACGGCGACTCAGCACGCACACCAAAGTCGCTCGGAGTTTTCACCATGCCTTGCCCAAATAGATGCAACCACACCCGATTGACCAAAACGCGCGCCGTCAGTGGATTATTCGGCGAAGCAATTTGCAGTGCCATCTCCAAGCGACCACTACCATCAGTGAACGAGCGGCGTTCACCTCGAGAAAGAACCTTTAAAAACCGACGCGGCACTTTCTCTCCTCGCAAGCCGGGATTGCCTCGCAGAAAAATGTAGGCATCTCCGGGCGACGGTTTATCAAGCAAAACCATTGCGCGATTGGGTGCACCGGGATGCTCGCCTTCTACTTCGTCAAACTGACGGCGCCGTGATCGGATACCCTCTTTGCCGGCGACCTCCATGATTCGCCAAACGTCTCCATCAGATAGATTGGCCGGTGACGAGTCAGAGTAAACAACCTTCCTCAAATTCGAACGGCTTTCATCCGCCTCGAAAAGAATTTTCCCTATCGTCTTGGCCGATTCCTTGAGAGTCTTCACTTGGCCAAGCGCCTTCCGTAACACCTCGGGCGACTTATCCAAGCACTCATCCTCGAGTACTTGGCCAGCCTCTTTAGCAAACGACTTTTCATCTAGTTTAACCAAAGCGAACCAAGGGGCGAACACCGGGTCGTTCAACTTCTGGCAGTTGGCTAAGTAACTCATCCAACGCCGGGTTACATCCGGGTCGAGTTTGGATTTGCGAGCAAGTTCATCGATCTTCCCTGACTCGACCTTGGCCGCACGATGTGCGGCCCAAATATAGTCGCCGGTTCGCTGCTTAACCTGTTTGCGAATACGCGCGTACTGCTCCTTCTCATAATTCTTTAGGTTGTCTTCTCGACGCTTACGCTCCTTACGAAACAAAGCACGTTGGATAGGATCAATCGAATCACTGATGAACGGCTTGTCCTTTGGCTCTTGACTGCTGGCAAATACACCATACAGCGAGTAATAGTCCGCGATCGGGATGGGATCGTATTTGTGGTCGTGACAGCGAGCGCAACTGACGGTCAACCCCATCATTCCACGGGTCACCACATCGATGCGATCGTCAATAATATCGTGCGGATTATTCAAAAAACGGCGACCAAGCGTAAGAAAACCCATCGCTGCAAGCGGCCTTTTTTCGGCACCCAAATCAAGTTTATCGGCAGCTAATTGCTCAACTAAAAAGCGGTCAAACGGAAGATCGTTATTAAATGCGTCGATAACATAATCGCGATAAGTATAAGAATGAGTGAACAGCCGCGCCTCATTGCCTGCAAGATAGCCCTTTGTATCAGCATAGCGTGCGACATCCAGCCAATGCCGCGCCCAACGCTCGCCAAAACGAGGCGAAGCAAGCAATCGATCGACCAGTTCATAATATGCGTTGGACGAGGTGCTGTTGATGAACTCCTCAACCTCCTCCGGCGTGGGCGGAATCCCTGCAAGGTCAAAAAACAATCGGCGAATCAATGTCCGGCTGTCTGCCCGCTTGGCCGGCTGCATTTCATTTTCATACAGCCGAGCCAACACAAAACGGTCGATATTTCCATTGGGCCATGCGGAGTCAACTGATGGCACCACAGGGCGCTTCACAAGCTTGAACGCCCAATGATCAGAGCCCATCGCAACTTTGTGGACCATCACGACGCAAATTATCACCAGTAAGAGCCGGTTACCCATTATTTAACCCGTTTCATTCAGTCTATGTTTGCGGCGCCGATACCAGATCCACAATCCAACACCCAACATCAAAACAAACATGGCGACAGCAAAGGGTGCCGCAAGTATGGAAAGTGCCGAACCTAGGAAAGCACCACTGGTCTCGACGGATGCGACGATGGGGTTACCAAGTCCCCCAGTCGTAACACTCGAGGAAGCTCGTGTTAGAACCGTCGTCGCCTGAACCGCTCCAGCCGAGCACCCACCAGCTATCAGAGCAAGCAGCCATTGCAACCACGGCTCCATACCTGTGATAAACGAGGCTGAAATAAGAGTCCCGGCCACTACCGCTATCGGACTGGCAATACTATCCAGCAAATTATCCACCCATGGGATATAATAACCTCCAATTTCAAAGATAGCGGCAACTAGAAATATCAATAAAGCAAAATCACTACCTAGCCATGCGAATCCGTCTGCCAGCACAAGACGAGGTGTACCTTCGGTGTTAAAGAGCCGGGTTCCGATATTAACCGCGAGCAGCGGCACAAAGACACGAAACCCACACGTCGCACTCAAGGCAATACCGACCAGGATGGGCATGATCGCTTCCATGCCGGAAATTTAACAGTCTAGAGGAACGCAAACAACCTATCAATCAGCAGTGAGTCGCCCCTGATTAAGCCGAAGAATTCTCTGGGCATGCTGTTCAGACGCCGTACCGTGAGTGACCAACACAACCGTCCCGCCATCCCTATGAAATGCAACTAAATGCCGGATCACCTCGGCAGCATTCTCCGGATCGAGATTACCGGTTGGTTCGTCGGCTAGGATCAGTTTTGGCCGGTTCATCAATGCCCTAGCTACAGCGAGGCGCTGGCGTTCTCCGGCACTGAGTTCACCCGGAAGATGGTTTATCCGACCGGCTAAACCAAGCTCATCCAGCAACCCGACAGCTCGTTTACGCTCTGTATCGCTTGGTTTACTCGAAGCGGCCAATAATACGTTTCCTAACAAATCGAGGTACGGCACAAGGTGAAACATCTGAAATACAAACCCAATTTGATCTGCCCTCAACCTAGACCTTTCGATCGGTGATAGGCCATAAAGATTACGTCCACCAAAATGCACCACGCCGGCGGTTGGNCGCTGCATACCGCCGATGGTAAGCAGCAACGTAGTCTTACCAGAACCGCTAGGGCCGCGCACTGCAACGAATTCTCCATCCGCGATGTCCGCTGTGAATCGATCGAGACTCACAACCTCTGCGCCATTTTTTCTGAATGTTTTAGTGACACTATCGCAACGTATCATCGTTAGTCCTCCCGCAAGGTTTCTGCAGGGTCATGCGACACTGCTAACATGGCCGGGATGAAACTCGCGAATGCCGCAAATATCGGCGTAGCCACAATCAACTGCCATGATAGCGTTGTGCTGGCCTGAATTGCCTTCTTCGTCACCGGGAATAACCATGGCCCGAACTCCAATACTACNAATGTTCCTAGCATCACACCGAACGCCGCTGCTGCGAACCCGAGCATTACCGCTTTACCNAGNAACAACCCTGCAATGCGTGCGCCACCTTTTCCAAGCGCACGCAGGATACCGATCTCCTGTCTCCGATCCCGTACATTGAGCACTGCCAGCAGCGCCACCCAAATCACGCCGGCAACTAACACCGAAGGCAATACTACGGCATTGACNTTCTCACGAGTCTGCCGCTGCTTGGCACGGGCATCGGCAAGTGTCCGCTGATGCACAACCTGAACCTCCGGCAGAATAGCACCGATCTCTTGACGNAGAATAGTCAGTGGATCTTTGTCAGCTGTCANACAGAGACAATCGATCGCCTCGATCTCGTTGATCTTACCGTTTAACCCGAGGATCGACTGGGCATCCTCAAGCCGCGCAAAAATCGTTATATCATCGGGCGTACCGGTCTCGATGGGGTCATTGGCTACTGTGAAACGCAGCACGCCAATNTGCATCGTATCACCCCTTNCAATTTCCTGTACTCTGGCGATTTCCGAACCTATGTGAATGGTCTTCGGCTTAATTTTGAAGCCCATCGGCTTTTTCCCTTGNCCCGGCGCAACATAGGTTTCCGACAGGCCAACAAGCAAAATGCCCTGCTCGTTGATANTGTAATCACGCCGCAGCGAACCGACTAGATGGTTGAACGAAACATTATTCGTCAACTGTGTCGCCAACCGATCGAGCGTACCGGATTCCATCGCATACCGAGAAAAACCATCCCGATAAAACTGCCCGAGATCGGTCTTAGCCGGGATCAACCGTAGGTTGAATCCCATATCACGAGTCACTCGACGCGTCTCGCGCTCGTCCGCCTCAGCTAACAGTTGCGACGCGACCACAATAGTCACAGCAAGCGTAAGCCCAAGCANTGAAAANAAAGCGTTAAGTTTCCGAAACCTAATCTCCCGCAGGATATGNGNCCACACTCCCATNAGTTTCCTGACCTNCGNATCATAATCAACCCGCCGCCAACCAAAGTTGCCACTGCAATAAGGATCAGCGTGCGCGAAACGGTTTGCGCTAGAGCTTGCGGNGACGNCGGTTCCTCTTCATCCAACGGCTCGACAATTGATTTCGATTCAACTTTCGGCTTGGTTTCACCCGGTGGCAGAGCTGCGGGCATTTGCAGCTCGGTTTCGAACTCAATCAGTTCTTCACTATAACCCAGTGCTAACTGGTCGAAGTTACTCGTACTGGTTTGCGTGGTGCCGCTTGGTCGTGAATTTGGACCACGCGTGATGATGCGACTCATCTCGGCTTTAACTTGAGGGTTATCTGGATCGAAACCAAGAGCTGCATAGGCCGCTGTCCGCTCATCTCTCCCCCACGAAAGCGGAAAGCTTTCGCCCTGCATCCACACACGATCGAGACCGCATTCACAGTCCTGCCCCACCACAGCCAACGCTTCTTGCAACGCCGTGCGCGTAATTAGTCCGCCACGCAATGGCTGACCTACACGACGGCCTCGCCCCATCAGCACTATTGCCTGCGGCTCTGGCACCAACCCGTCATCGAGGCCAAGACTCCACAGCAACAGCGATTCATCTGCCAAACGCTTGACCGGAACAATGACAACTTCCGGCGGATGATCTACCGGTTTAGGCATCTCAGGCAACAGCGGCGTGATCGCCTTGATGGAGCCATCAACCGCNTCACGAGCGCGCTTGGTTTGCGCCACNTCGCNACCCTCGACAAATAATATCACAGCATACGCATGAATAAGTTTTTTGATTAGTTCCGTACGNGAGGGTGAAGAAACGACGGATGAGAGAAACGCCCACTCTGGTGCATCCTGATCAACTGCGGGAAAATGAACAGTCCGCCTCAACTTGCCATCCTGCGACAANAATAANCCAACAGGNACGCCGGATNGCGACTCAGNCAAGTNTTTTGCCTGTGNNTGGNCACCATTAGCCAAATCAACTAACTCNTAATTTACGTTGGCATCGCTGAAAAGCACCGATGCNGCTTGACNAAGCCGNNCAACCCTCTCCTTCTTAACTTGGTCGTCAATGAAGCAAAAGAACGTATATCGTTCGTTCCCTAGTTCNGCAAAACCCACATCTCGCACCGTATACCGACAAGCATGGCTAGCCGNNGCCANGGCCAGTGTTCCTGCAAATAAAAAGAGTAGGTGTAACCTCAAAATTTCGGAGAACGATACGGACCTCACAGTTGACCGCAAGGCCAAATCGCCCATAGCATCTATCGCCAGACAGATGATGGCATTAATTGAGGAGTTCGGACAATACCTCCGCCATGAGCGAGGGCAGTCTGAACATACTCAGAAGGCATACAGCACCATCCTCAACCGCTTCGCATACTGGACCGCAGAACAGCAACTGACCCATTGGGATGACATTAACTTATCACATCTACTAAGCTACCTAAGTTATAGGCGCGCCAGTGTGGAGCACTTTTCCGACAACCCTGCAAAAAAACGAGGCCGCCCCCGGAACGAATCAACCCGACTAAGCAGCGAAAGCCTTTACCTTGAGATCGCCGCACTCAGATCATTCTTCCGATTCTGTGTACAGGAACAGTTCCTGCCCTCGAATCCTGCCGAAAACCTCACCCTACCCCGCCGATGGAAACGCCTGCCCAAGACAATGACTGACGCCGAGATCCAGTGCCTGTTGCGCCCGATCGAACCAATTACCCCTTCCACTCTCTGCGACCATGCGATACTGGAGCTATGCTACGCCTCTGGCCTACGCTTGTCTGAGTTGCGCAATCTACGACTTGAACAACTACGGCTCGAAGCAGGATTTATACAAGTTATTGGCAAAGGAAATAAGGAACGCATCGTTCCGGTAGGCCGAACCGCCATCGAGGCAATCGAACGTTATGAACAATTCGGACGAAAAAAACTGGCCAAGGCTGGGAAAAGTCCAAGTAACTTATTTCTAACGAGTCGCGGCACCGCTTTCGCAGCGGGCACCTTGTGGGGGCGTATAAAAAAACGTTGCACCCTGGCAGGGATTGACCGAAAAATAACCCCGCATATGCTTCGCCACAGTTTCGCCACGCATCTGCTTGAGCACGGCGCCGATCTCCGGGTAATCCAAGAACTTCTTGGCCATTCCAGTATTACGACAACGGAAACATACACCCATGTAGCTGGCAAACGCCTAAAGGCCGTCCACCAACAATACCATCCAAGAGGCTAATAAGCCCCCCATACATTAGAAGAATTCATTCAATCAACACGGATATTCTACGCCGGTGGTTTATTGAAGACACCATGAGACTCGTTGCGAACATGATTAATCAATTTTATCC
>PBKH01000014.1 GCA_002721375.1 Verrucomicrobiales bacterium | reverse complement strand
GCCTTCCGGCATTGATGCTGCAAGCGGTAAGGTGCAAGGAGCGGCCATTCGAGCTACCGAAACGCTGACACTTGGCGCGGCCAAGCACGGTCTTTTAAGCCCAAACGTATCGGAGTTTGTCGGACGCCTTCGAGTTAGGACCGACATTGGTCTCGCACCTTGCCCTGAAACCAGCAACTTACTTTTTGGCCAGAGGAAAGATTTTTCCGGATTCCCTCCAGTTCGGCCGGCTGGAGGACACAAGGGCTCTTTTGGCCACCTCGGGATCATGGCCGGGAGTTTGGGCTACCATGGCGCTGCAGTGCTGGCGGCATACGGCGCTGCTAGGGCTCAGCCAGGACGGATCACGCTGCTGACACCCAACGAAGTTTTTGCGCCAGTTGCATCGCAATTGCAAAGTGTAATGGTCCAGCCGCTGGTGCCGGGCGAAATCACCATCCACTCGATCACTGGGCTACTGATCGGCCCAGGGCTGGCCGCGGATGATTTGCCGGCTGACTTGGAAGAAACCACTGGCAAAATGTGGCGTGAATCTTCGGTGCCGATGGTTATAGATGCCAGTGCGCTCGACTGGCTGCCATCCGGCAAAACACCTGATAAATCGATTCGTATAATCACACCGCACCCCGGCGAGGCAGCCCGACTCCTCAGCTCAAATACTGAGGCCGTACAGGCCGACCGAGTAGAGACGTTGAGAGCACTCTCGAGCAAATTTGGTGGTTGCTGGGTGGTCTTGAAGGGTCAGCACACTCTTGTCGGGCGTGCGGAGGAAGAGATCTTCATAAACCCCACCGGCAACCCGGCGCTCGGCCAAGGCGGAAGCGGCGACTTGTTGGCAGGATATCTGTCTGGGTTGCTGGCTCAGCCGTTATTACGCGAGAACGTCAACCGCACGATACGGTTCGCGGTCTGGCAACACGGCGCTGCGGCCGACGCGTTGTCTGCGCAAGCACCAAACTGGGTAGTCGAAGACTTGGCCAAGCGAATCGGGAGTGTCCGACCATAACCCAAAAAAACCCGAGTCTATCCCTTTACGGGCTTTGCCTTTTCGCCTAGTTTTGACGTCAGCGATGCCGCTTGATCAAACGTCGGGCGTCAGTCATTAAAATTGCTAATTATGAAACAAATTGGATTGATCCGGTTCATTGGTGTGATGACAGCGACTGCTATTGGCTTTTACACCTCGCTACCGTTAGCCAACGCCGCCGATGAGGGGCCGGAGAGCCTGATCAGCACGCCAATCAAGGCTTTAGGAGAAAATAATCCGAAACTCATTTGGGATATGCTACCAAAAAGCTACCAAAAAGATCTCAACGGATTAGTTCAAGCGTTTGCAAAAGAAATGGACGCCGAGTTGTGGGACGCCGGGTTTGACTTAGCAGGCAGCCTTGGAGAGGTACTTAGGACAAAAAATGATATTATCTCGGAATCCTTGACCGGAATGGCCGAACAATTTGGCTTACCATTACCAGAGCTTGACCTTTCAGAAATGTCCGCCGGTATGGAAATGTTTGGAGCATTTTTTGAAAAAATCTCTACTAGTGACATTGGCACCATAGCAAAACTCAAGACAATAGACTTGGGAAATGTTGCTAACACGCTTGGGAAAGAAATAATGACTATGATGGAAGAAGCAGGGCAAGCTTCTGGAGAAACGGATCTTTTTAATCAAATGCTAGAAAACATCCAAGTCGAGGTGGTGTCGGAAGATGGCGACAATGCAACAATCAAGGTAAGCGGTTTGCCGAATGAAACTGACCTTGGAGTATTTTCAGAGTTATCATCTGGATTACCTGCCGACCTAACGGAACTTGGAATCGATTTTGAAAATCCAATAGAATCTTTAACTGAGGTTGAAAACAGCGAATTGGAAGTCATGAAAGTTGAGGGCAAATGGATTCCAAAGGAAATGGCAGAAGGTTGGAAAGAAGGAATGAACGCCGCCAAACAAGAACTTCAAGAAGGAATCGATATACCAATTGAAGATAAACGACAGGCTCTTGCCACTGTTAACGCTCTTCGGAAAAGCTTAAATTCAGTTAAAAAGGCCAAAACACCTCAACAATTTCAATTGGCAATGATGGGTGCCTTCATGAGTGTCGGAGCAGCAATTGAGGGCGGCTCTGGAAATGAAGTCAGCTCAGCCCAAAAAGCCGAAGCACGGAAATTAGCCGATGGCGAGATCAGCCTAACCAATGGCGACATTATTGAAGGTACAGTGGCAGATGTAGACCAGAACGGGATCGTCGTACGTCGCGACATTGGAGGCTTTGCGCGTCGAGCAAACTGGATGGAATTGACTCAGGAGAGCCTCAAGAAAATACGGCGGCTCGGCCAAACTGATCCAGAGCGCTACAAGGGGGCATCCGTCTTCGCTGAGCCATTCATTGAGCCTGACGAATCTAAAATGGAACAAAACCTACCCCCTGGTCCAGTAAGAGGATTAATTCCACCGGATGTGCCCGAAGAAGTGCAGGTCACCTCCAAATTGGCAGCCTACGGCACCGGCGGCGGTATCGGCCTTATAGTAGCGATCGCGATTGGAAGCATGGTGGCAGGACTAGGAGTAGCCGCGTTCCGCGAAACCAATGCGCTATTGGCCGCAAGCATCTCGCTAATTCTTCCGGTAATCGGACCAATCCTGATTCTAGTTAAACCGGAGGTAGAGTACGAGGATGATTACGAAGACAATGAGGAATACGAGTTCGAAGAGGCCGATGCACCGGAAGGGGTCACCATGTCCGACACCGGTGGTAGCGCTGTAGCCGGTATGTTGCCAGAAGCAAAAAAAATGAGTTTCGCACAGTCGGGCCCGAAGAATTCCAGCCTAAAGCCCCAAACTTGGACGAGTGGCGATACAAGATTCGATCGGTCGTTTTTTCAGAATAACTTTCCGAACTATTTCAAAGTTGTCCTTGGCAACGCCGAACGTGGGATGGTGCTAGCACTCAAGACGGGCAAACGCGAATATGTCGGCCAGCGTATCAAACGAATCTCCGGAACTGACCTGCATATGGAGTTGCTCAACGGCAAGGAGCAAAAAATCTCCTTCAGCGAAATTGGCAGTGTTGACNTNCGACAGAAATAATCGACTNAATCNGCTCNTATAACCTGCATAAGNCGCCTCAAGAAATCAGTTTTCTCTATGAAATTTCGAACGATCCTGTTGTTTGGTTCACCTGGAGCNGGAAAAGGCACTCAGGGCAAGATTCTGGGAGCACTNCCAAACTATCTGCATATCTCAAGTGGTGATCTTTTCAGAAATCTGCGTATACAGAATCCGATTGGCCAGACATTTCTCGACTACGCCAGCAAGGGAAAGCTTGTCCCAGACGAGCCAACCATGAGTCTCTGGCATGATGACATCGAAAACCGAATCCGCAATGGAATCTTCGATCCAAAAACAGACACACTCCTNCTCGACGGTATCCCTCGAAATCCAACTCAGGCCAAGCTGCTCGACGACCGGCTCAACGTCGTAGGCCTGCTGAACCTATTCTGCAAGGATCTCGACATCATGGTGGAAAGGCTACAAGCCCGTGCCCTCCGCCAAAATCGACTCGACGATGCCAATCTCGATACCATTCGTAACCGCCTAGAAATATACGAAGCCGAGACACGCCCGGTGCTCAACCATTATGGGGATTCTCTCGTTCACACAATTGACTCGACCCAGACTCCAGTGCGCGTCCTGCGCGACGTTCTTGAGGTCTTGGCAAAGCTCGAGTCATAACCCCACCCTACCGGCGTGCCCCCACCGCTCCGCGTTCTATTCATGGGAACAGCAGATTTCGCCTGCCCAAGCCTAGCCGCTCTTGACGATGCATCAGGCATCGAAGTGGCCGCTGTNGTTACCCAACCCGATCGNCCAAAGGGTCGCCAACTCGCCTCCCACCCTCCTCCAATCAANCTTGAGGCCGAAGCCCGCCACCTGNCGGTTCATCAACCGGAACTACTTCGGAGCAAAACCGAATTCCTGAAGCGACTGGCGCCGGAACTAATTGTCGTCGCGGCCTACGGCCAAATACTCCCGCAAACANTACTTAAACTTCCAACCCACGGCTGCCTCAACGTCCATGGNTCACTTCTNCCGGCCTATCGCGGCGCAGCCCCGATCCAGCACGCCCTCCTCGATGGCCGAGAGGAAACCGGCATCACCATCATGCTAATGGATNCCGGCCTCGATACCGGCCCGATAGTTAGTAAGAAAACTACACCAATCGCCCCGCACGAGAACGCGCAAATGTTACACGACCGCTTGGCAAAAATTGGGGCCGACCTTTTGCTCAAGACAATCCCCGGATACGTGGCAGGAGAATTCAGGCCGAAGCCGCAGGATGAAACGCTTGCCACGCACGCCGCAAAGATAACCCGCGATATGGGCCGTATCGACTGGTCNAGTTCGGCAGTACTGCTTTGGAACCAAGCACGAGCCTTTAGCCCATGGCCCGGCTTGTACACCCATCTCCACAGCAAACGGCTAAAGCTACTCGAGGTCGAGCCAGAAGATGCTNATTGCCTTACACCAGGTGTCGTTTGCCAAGCGAATGAAGATGGCATTGTTGTCAGCTGCGGTGAAGGGGCGCTTCGCATTACTCGCCTGCAAAAAGAGGGTGCTAANCCTCTGACCCCCGCCGAGTTTCTCGCTGGCACACCGCTTCCCCCAGGAACGCAACTGGTTTGACGAAAAAGCCGCTTGGCCAACAGCGGATTTTGGCGGAATCTGTCCGGGATGGAATCGGTTACTGAAACCACCCTGCCGGACACCAACGGACGCTTCGGTGAATACGGCGGACGCTATGTGCCCGAGACACTCATGCATCCNCTGCAAGAGTTGGAGAACCAGTATTTTTGTGCGCAGCGCGATCCCGAATTTCAAAACGAACTGCAATATTACCTAAGGGAATTTTGTGGCCGGCCAACTCCGCTTTACCACGCTGAACGGCTCACTCGTGAACTTGGCGGCGCAAAAATTTATCTCAAGCGCGAGGACCTACTCCACACCGGNGCCCACAAGATAAACAACGCCATGGGACAGATTTTACTGGCTAAGCGNATGGGTAAAACCCGCATCATCGCCGAAACCGGTGCCGGACAACATGGCGTAGCAACCGCCACCGTCGCCGCTATGTTCGGCCTAGAATGTGTGATTTATATGGGTGAGGTGGATTGCAAACGTCAGGAACTCAACGTGTTTCGAATGCGCATGCTTGGAGCCGAAGTCGTGCCGGTGGAAGCCGGCCAAAAGACNCTAAAGGAAGCAGTCAACGAGGCGATGCGTGATTGGGTTACCAATGTTCGCGGCACACACTACATCCTTGGTACGGCGTACGGTGCACACCCTTACCCTGTAATGGTTCGCAATTTCCAGCGCGTTATCGGCGATGAGACTCGCCGNCAGATTATCGAGCATGAGAAACGACTGCCAGATCACCTTATCGCATGCGTCGGCGGCGGCTCCAACGCGATCGGCTTATTTTACCCTTTCATTGGAGATGAAAGCGTGTCGATGACAGGCGTAGAAGCCGGCGGCGAAGGTATCATTGATGGCAAACACGCCGCAAGATTCCAAGGCGGGGGTCTGGGCGTACTACAGGGAACTCGCTCGTTTGTGCTCCAGGACGAAAACGGACAAATCCAACTCACTCACAGCGTTTCTGCTGGACTGGACTACGCAGCCGTCGGCCCCGAACACGCTTGGCTCCACGACTCCGACCGCGTCTGCTATACCTACGCCACCGATGTGGAAGCGCTCGCCGCTTTCCAGAAACTAGCCAAGCTTGAGGGAATCATACCCGCACTCGAGTCAAGCCACGCAATCGCGGAAGTAATAAAGATCGCACCAACGATGAAAGNCAACAAAATCATCATTGCAAACCTATCTGGCCGTGGGGACAAGGACGTTTCACAGGTTGCTAAGATGGGGATCCTTTGATGTTTGGCTACGCACTTGTGGCTAATCCACGATGAACGAATCGGAAGGAATGCGAGTGGACAAATGGCTATTTGCCGTTCGACTGTTCAAGACACGTAAACAGGCAACCGACGCCTGCCGCAACGGAAGAATTCGCCTTAACGACGCCCCGACAAAGGCAGCCAAAACACTCAAGCCCGGCGACACCATCACAGTTCGACAAAGCCTCATAACACGCACCCTCAAGGTTGTCGAACTCACCGAACGACGCGTCGGCGCTAAGCTAGTATCAGACTTTGCCAAAGACGAAACGCCGGATGCAGAGCGAAAAAAACTGTGCTTGGCCCAGCTTGAAAGAACCGCTGCCCGAAGACCCACCAAGCATGAGCGCCGCTTGTTGCAGCGTTTCACCGAAAAAGGCCCAACTTGAAATGAGCGCAAACAAAAACAACGTAATTGGCGGATTTGCCAAGGCAACATTNTTTGTTCTTAGTCTGGGAGTTGTACTGCTCGTGGATNTATTGAGTGGCCATTCACTGACACACCGGTTGGGCATCGAACCTCGGTTCATTGACGGACTAGATGGGATATTATTTGCGCCATTACTTCACGGTGATCTCGGCCATTATCTCTCGAATGCGGTGCCGATGATCGTTCTGCTAGGGCTACTTTTTGTCAACAGCAACTACAAGCCGTGGCGCTCGCTTGGTATCATCTGGCTACTAGGCGGCTTAGGCACTTGGTTGATCGGCCGGCCCGGCTCGATGCATATAGGCGCAAGTATTGTCATCTTCGGACTGGTAACATTTCTAATTTTTGCCTCGCTGTTTTTACGTAGCTGGCGCTCGGCAGCGGTCAGCACATTAGTGCTTTTTTTTTACGGTGGAATTTTTATGAGTGTCCTCCCNCCACTATTCAATAGTAGCATGCGCGAAAACGTTTCATGGGAGGGCCATCTTTCCGGCGCTATTGCCGGTATCATTGGCGCCTGGCGCGTGCGAAAAAATTAATTAGATTATTCAGGCTTTAAAGCGTTTAATCAGAATCCCGATTGAATATTAATCGTACTGCTTGAGCACCTCGAATCTCTGACTGCCCTTGCTATTGAGATGCACGATAACGCCCTTCTTCAGGTCATTGCCCTCGAGCGCAGCCTTAAAAGATGCCACCGAATCGACAGGGTCACTGTTGACACGAGTTACAATATCACCCGGTGTAATTCCTTTCTCAGCGGCGGCGCTGCCNTTTTCAATCGCAGTCACAATCACACCTTTTTCACCTTCCACATCGAATCGCTCAGCCAAGTCAGAAGTAATGGCCTGTACAGTCATGCCCAGCAATATGGCCTTCGCATCTGTTTCGCCTCCGGAACGGCGTAAACGGCTTACGGCCGTGAACTCGTCTGGAAATTCTCCGGTCTTTACTTGGACCTCCTTCTCCTTGCCGTTGCGCATAAGTCCCAGAGTCACCGCTTCACCNGCCTTCTTNACTCGGAGTTCGCGCTTGAGTTCATCTGCGGTTTTGACACGTTTGCCATCAACAGTGGTAATTACATCTGCTAACTCAAGATCGGAATCTTCCGCAGGGCCGCCAGGCACAAATTGCCGAACAACCACGCCATCTTCGATGCCCACAGCCAGATCACGGTAGTCGGCGTCCTCTCGCAACGTGGTAATACTAACGCCAAGCCATGCACGAGTTACCTTTCCGTCCTCTATCAGCATATCGGCCACGCGGCGGGCCAAATTCACCGGCACAGCAAAACCGATGCCGGTGTTCATGCCCCGAATAAGAGTATTGATCCCGATAACCTCACCGTGAATGTTCACCAATGGACCACCACTATTGCCTGGATTGATGCTGGCGTCGGTTTGAATGAAATCCTGATCGAACATCATCTGGTCCGTAAAAACCCGTCGTCCCTTGGCACTCACATGACCAACAGTAACGCTGTAGTCCAACTCGTAAGGCGAACCGACCGCTATGGCAAACTCTCCCACCTTGGTCTTTTCAGAGTCGCCCAGCTTGGCAGCCCGAAGGCCGTTGACATTGATCTTTACCACAGCGATGTCAGACTCGCGATCCACCCCGAGCACCTCGCCGTCGTGTTCAACACCGCTACGAAACACAATTTTCACCTTTTCGGCATTGTCGACCACATGTCGGTTGGTGAGAATTATGCCATCCTCGCGATATACCAATCCTGAACCCTGACCGTCGAAGATTGGTTTGCTGGAACGCGGCCTAGCTGGCGGATCCTTTTCCTCCCCCTGTTGACGTTGTTGACGCTCTAAGTAATCGCGAAACTCCTCAGGTAACTGGTCAAAAAACGGGCTATTTCCAAAAGGAGCATTGAAGTTTCCCTGCGAACGNGACTTGCTAGCCACACGCACGATCACNACCGACTCGGAAACATTCTCAGCCACCTCGACAAATGCCTGGTTCAACTGTTGTGCAAGCTTGAGAGCCTCCGAGGGCTCTGCTGCCTGAGCCAAAGTACCACCCAGCAACGTGGTGCTCAAAATTGTTACTGCTAATTTCTTCATGTTTAGTTTGTCAATTGCCTTCGCAATCTTCGCTGGACTTGGATTCCACACAACGCAAAACGTTCAAAAAAGGATTTGACTGGATTCGCTCGACACCCACCCCGGTTTGTGGATTAATTTGTCGAGTTTGGCCCNGCGTTCGCNGGNCCTTTTGCAGATGGAAAGAAAATTGTTAGCCAANGCAAAGTCGTTCGGGTTCTCCGACCGGCAAATTGCCCANCTCACCCNNCAGACTGAGGATGAGATTCGTGCCAAACGTAAAAAACTTGGTCTCGTGCCCGGTTTCAGATTGGTAGACACATGCGCCGCAGAATTCGAGGCGTTCACGCCGTATTACTACTCCTCTNACGATCCGGGTGAAGANGAGGTTGATCCTANTGNGACAAAAAAGGTGATGATCCTAGGTGGTGGCCCGAACCGGATTGGCCAAGGCATTGAATTTGATTACTGCTGCGTACACGCCTCCTTCGCGCTAAAAGAGGAGTGTATTGAGTCAATCATGATCAACTCCAACCCGGAAACGGTCTCTACCGATTACGACACAAGCGACAAGCTTTTCTTCGAACCATTGACACTTGAAGATGTACTGCACATTTACGAACGCGAGAAATGCTGGGGTGCGATCGCACAATTCGGAGGCCAAACACCACTCAACCTTGCGCTGGGCCTACAGGCCAACGGCGTCAACATCATCGGCACTTCGCCGCAGAGCATCGAACGCGCCGAGGATCGCCAAATGTTCGCCGAAATGCTAAATAAACTTGACATCCCGCAGCCGCCTAACGGGTTAGCCACCAATGAAATCGAGGCACTTGAGGCGTCGGCCAAATTAAGCTACCCGGTACTCGTTCGACCCTCATTCGTCCTCGGCGGCCGAGCGATGCAAATCGTTTACTCCGACGACGAGCTGCGCCAATACATGCGCACTGCCGTCGAGGCCTCGCCTGAGCGGCCAGTACTGATCGACAAATTCCTTGAGGACGCCATTGAGGTTGACGTCGACTGCATAGCTGACATAGGTCTGTATGACGATCCCACCAAAGCCACTGTAATAATAGGCGGCATGCTGGAACATGTGGAATTTGCCGGCGTACACTCCGGTGACGCTGCCATGGTGCTCCCGCCGCACACCTTGTCCGACGAACTAATCGACACAATATGCCGCTATTCTGATGCCATGGCACGCGAGCTAAAAGTCACCGGCTTAATGAACGTCCAGTACGCCATCAAGGATGGCATNGTATTCGTGTTGGAGGTTAATCCACGCGCATCACGCACTGTACCTTTTGTAAGCAAGGCAATCGGCCNGCCATTAGCCAAANTGGCAGCTAAGGTAATGACAGGCCGGACACTNAATGAATTGGGCTTTACTAAGNAAATCACACCAAAATACTGGGCTGTAAAAGAGTCGGTCTTCCCATTCAACCGCTTNCCGGAGCAAGATATCCTTCTATCGCCGGAGATGAAATCAACCGGCGAAGTGATGGGTCTCGANACCGACCTCGGCATCGCCTATGCCAANTCTCAGATGGCTTCAGGANGCTCCCTACCGATGGAAGGCCGAGTATTTATAAGCGTTAGTGATGCTCATAAGNCGGAAGTCANCGACTTGGCTAAGCGCTATTCCGAGCTTGGCTTTAAAATCGTCTCCACGACAGGNACCGCCGCCGTGCTAATCGAAGCCGGACTTGAAGTGGAAAGCGTACCCAAGCTGGCAGAGGGTCGCCCAAACACTTTNGATTTGCTTAAAAACAACGAAATNCAGCTCGTTATCAACACTCCATCTGGACAAACTCCACGGGCCGACGAAATTAAGATTCGCACCACCGCAGTCTACACCAACACTCCAATTATGACCACGATTGGTAGTGCCAAAGCTGCCGCCGATGGCATTGCTGCTCTCAAACAAAACGGTTACGGGGTACAACCTCTACAAGAGTACTTTTAGGTTGAACGAACGATCAACCAAATAGTGTTACTGATAAATCACCCAAGGCTGTGCAAATCCGGCAAAGCCGTCCGCTGGAGGATCGAAAACCTGAAAAGCATCACCGTAATGTGTTAGGTAGATCTTGGAACGCAACGTCTCATCTAAAGTCATCAGCTGACTGTAAGATGCATGAACCACGTTGGGCTCATGTAGTTGGCAGTCGTGGAAAATAGTTTCTACTTTATCCATCGATAAGTGTTCGAATATAAGAGGATCAAACCGCGTGTCCGCTGTGAACAGCACACGGCCATCGATCAGCAATCCGGTGGACCAAAACTTCGATCCGGAGTTGTCGCCTTCAGTAGGAATGTGCACGGTACGAAAGAGAATTAGACGCATACCCCCAATCTCAACCTCGAAAAGCTCCCGCGGCGATGTAGCAGTCTGCTCCGGCATGATGATTTCCGCCAAATCCTCGAATTGAAAAACGCCATTCTCCCGATATTCGCAGCCGCCGCGCAAGGACTGGTTCCAAAGAATATTCTTGTACTCTTCAGAAGCAATGATCCGAGGTGCTTTTTTAAGAACATAGTGACTGAATAGCAGAAGTTCCTCCAAACCACCGATGTGATCGGCATGGCTATGCGTGAAATGGTAGTAGTCAAACTCACCGATTCCGATCCCGTGAGTAGCAAGTACACGTGGGATGGTTGTTCCCATGTCAACCAGCAGCGTCACCCCGTCCTTGGCAACGATCAGACTGGTCGGATCGTTCTGCCTAGCAAATGCAGAACCAACCCCGGCAAAACATAGTGCCAATCCCGACTGGCTCGCCTCGCGCAGGCGTTGCAAACCGTCCGTCGTAGAAGCATGTATGTTTTTAATTGCCTTCATCCCAAAAGTGTAAACTTCTATTTGCTGAACAAATAGTTATCCTTTTCTTCCGCTCGTTTGCAATAAAAAAGGAGAAAATAAGGTTGACGAAGCCACTCGCCGCAAGTATTAGCGTCTTCCAACGCCATCCAACTAGGCAAAAAAAACTGAAAACAGCACTATGAAATCGAAATCAATGAAATGGCTCGGAACCCTTTTGGGTTGCTTGAGTTTGGCAGCCGTTGTCAGTGTCATCGCTGGCCCTGTCAATGAAAAATGCCCACTTAGTGGTAATGCTGTCAAAAAGGATGCCACCTACTCGGTAGGATTCTGCTGTGGTAATTGCCAAGGTAAATTCACAAAAGATCCTGCTGCTTCCATTGCCAAGGTAAAAGCCGCACCGATCAACGACGCATGCCCATTCAGCGGTGATCCCATCAAGGCCACAGCCAGCTACAAAGGCAACCTTGTTGGCTTCTGCTGCAACAACTGTAAGGGCAAATTTGAAAAGGACGCCGACAACCTTATCAAGAAGGTGAAAATCGCCCGCAAAACTGTAAACGACAAGTGCCCACTCAGCGGTCGAGCGATCAATGCGAAGAAAACTTACACCGTTGCTTTCTGTTGCAATAATTGCGCTGGAAAATTCAAGAAAGACCCGGCAAAGCACATTGCTAAGGTCAAGTAAGCTACAAGCTACATACATTTAAAAAAACCGCCTCTTAAACGGGGCGGTTTTTTCTATTTAATAATGCTTTATCAACGCTTTTTCAACGAGTGATTCCCCGATCCCTAGCTTCAACAAACTCAATAAAGTGCTCCACCTCTGGCAAATATGGAACCTCGGCACGGATAGCTTGCACTGCGTTATCAACAGTCAAGCCTTTCCGGAAATAAAGCCTATGTGCCTTCCGGAGTGCATCCTGAGCCCGTGCAGTGACGCCATTACGTTCCAGACCGACTTTGTTCACAGCACGCGTCCTCGCAGGATTGCCATCCACCATCATGAAAGGTGCCACATCGCTAACAATCTTGGAACATCCTCCTATGATTGACATTCTTCCCAGTCGACAAAACTGGTGAACCGCTGCTAGGCCACCGACAATGGCATAATCCTCCACAATCACATGACCGGCCAGCGTACCATTGTTAGACATAATGATATGGTTGCCCAACTCAACATTGTGTGCAATGTGGCAGTAAGCAAGTATATGATTATCGGAACCAATTTGTGTAGCCTCACTATTTCCGGTGGCACTGTGCACGGTAACGTTTTCCCGAAAAGTATTGCGGTCGCCAATACGCGTCCACGTCGTGCCACCCTGCCATTTTAAATCCTGAGTCTGTAAACCAATGGCAGCAAATGGGAAAAAAACGTTATCGCGACCGATCTCGGTGTAGCCATCGATAACAACATGAGAATGCAACCTATTCGCTTGGCCAAGCGTAACGTGCGCGCCAATGATGCAGTACGGGCCAATGACGCAATCATCGCCGATGGTGGCCTCATGGTGAATGACTGCGGTGGGATGAATTTCAGACATGAACGCCGCTTGACCTCTATTATTTGCCCGCAAGGGAAAAGGTAATCTCAGCCTCACTAACAACTTCTCCTCGGACCGTGCAGACTCCACGCGCTTTGGCTACCTTACCCCTAGCACGCAACAGTTCGATATCGATCTTCAGAACATCCCCTGGCTTGACAGGTTTGCGCCATTTCACCTTCTCTGCCGCCATAAAATAGGCAATCTTGCCGGCATTATCAGCCTGCTTAAGCGTGAGAATGCCTGCCGCTTGAGCCATGGCTTCGAGTTGTAACACACCTGGCATAATCGGATGCCCAGGAAAGTGTCCCTGAAAGTAGGGCTCGCTGATAGAGACATTTTTTTCCGCAGTGATCTGATTGCCATCTATTCGCGTCACCCGGTCCACCAACAGAAATGGGTAGCGGTGCGGCAAGATTTGCATGATCTGCTCGGAGTCCAGTGAAGTTTTTGTTTCGTTACTCACTTGGTCAGGTTCATTTTGAATCGGCTGTGCTGCCGGAAACTTGTCCGGCGGAGAAAAAACTTGTTTAGCCCCGCTTGGATGCTGCGCATGCTTCAGAATAAGCCTAGCTAGAGCGCAATTAGCGGCATGCCCCGGCTTAACGGCAACTATATGCCCACGCAACGGCGTGCCGACTAAGCTCAGGTCGCCAATGATATCTAAGATTTTGTGACGGACAAACTCCTCTCGATAGCGCATCGGCTCAGTTGTCAAAACTGCATCATCGCGTATCACGATGGCGTTCTCGAGGCTACCACCACGTATGAGGCCGTTCTTGATGAGGTACTCAATCTCCTCGTAGAAACAAAATGTTCGTGCATTAGCGATCTCACTCTCCCAGGTTTCTGGTGTCAATTCGATACTGAAAAGTTGTGTAAAACGACCCCCTTTATCGGAACTTGTGCAGGTAATCTTGAAACCGTCATGTGGGGTTACGGACATCAAGGTCCCATTCTCAGAGTACTCAATTGGCTCAGTAATGAAAATCGGCTCGATGCGCTCGGCCTGCGCCTCGATTCCAGCCTCATGAATCAACTTGCAGAACGGCCGCGAACTCCCGTCGCCCACGGGCGGCTCACTTGCATCCAATTCAACCACGGCATTGGTCACCCCAAATCCAAACAATGCTGCCAGTACATGCTCGACTGTCTGCACCTTAGCATTGGATTTGGATAGTGTGGTCGAACGGTCAGTCTCAGCAACATTTGAAATTCGCGCGGGAATTTCGACAAGGCTTCCAAGATCGACGCGTCGGAAGAGAACACCACTGTTCGGCGGCGCAGGTAGCAGGGTCATGGAGACCTTCTTGCCGCTGTGCAGGCCAACGCCGGAAAACCCGACGGGCTGAGCCAGTGTCTGCTGCTGCAACACAGCGGCATTTAACAGGCGAGGGAGCCCGTTGGCAAGGTCAACACCTGACTATACGTCAGCCGTCCTACAAATCCAGTCGGTATCGGCCTCGGTTTTTTTTTAACCTCAATTCCCTGCCGTATATTTCGGTCATTAATCCCGTTTTCATGATGTCCGACTTGGCACCACCGGCGACCACCGTACCACCACGCAATAGCAGCACATGGCTAAAGATCGGAGTGATCTCTTCTACGTGATGAGTCACCAGTACCACTGTAGGCGCATCACTGCTTTGACCCAACTCGTTGACCGAATTGAGGAAACCTTCTCGAGACACCGGATCCAGACCTGCACATGGCTCGTCGAGCAGCAATACATGCGGACAAGCCATGAGAGCTCGTGCGATAAGCACTCGTTGCCGTTCGCCTTGAGATAACACCGCCCACGGACGGGCCGCTAGATGACCACCTCCAATATAACGTAATAACTTCCGGGCTTTAGCACGATCTGCAGGCTTCGGTTGTCCCCAAAGGTCGACCATACCGTATTTGCCGGTAACCACCGCATTCACTGCAGGCTCATCTAGGGCCATCATTTGCCCGACACTTGAACTGACAATGCCTATGCGCCGCCGCAAAGTAGGCCAATGTGCTTGGCCAAAACGCTTACCCAGCAGATCTATATCCCCATTTGAAGGCATGAAATAGCCACT
>PBKH01000013.1 GCA_002721375.1 Verrucomicrobiales bacterium | reverse complement strand
CCGCTTTCCGGGTTACGAAAAACTGAAAGACATTGTCTACATTACAATGAACTGCTCTAAACACATTCAGTCGAGCATAGCGAAAAAGAAAGTGGACTGCATAATAGAACAGTAAAAAATAAATGAACCACAAGTGACCAAGCGGAAACTGGGAAGGCATGTTTATGTCAGAGAATACACCCCAAAAAATAATGTGTTTAAATCTTTCCAATACACCCATACCTATAAAAGTGCCCTCATAGGTAGTGTTCACACACCAAAAAACCTCGAGAACAGGCTTTAGAAAAGCGACTCCTAAAACGAATGGTATCCCAATTCGTTTAACCCTGTCCGTTGTGATGAACCCTAACCCTTTTCGGTCGATCACCAACAACGCAAAAAAACCTGCAAGTATATAGAACAAAGGCATCCGAAATTGAAAAATAAAAAACGCAATAAATTGGTTTATAGGATCGCCGTGATATTCACCAGCGCTCCAGAACATTCTATCCTCAGAGAAGTAGAAAATATTTACATGAACAGCCAATCCCAACATCATGGCGATTGACCTGACAAAGTCTAACCCGTGATATCGTTCCTTCTTATCCACGCTAATTTAACTCCCGGTTTCCAAAAAACTTCAGACATTCAAGAACCGTTCGACCCCGGTAATCCTTTGCATTCAAATCTGCCCCATTTTCCTTAAGTGATTTTAGAATGGTAAAGAATTGATCAGATGCATTGGGGTCATAAGCACCAGTTTTTATCGCTGCAACATGTGCAGGTGTATGACCATATTCATCGGCCAATGCCATGTCCGCACCGTTCTCAATAAGAAATTCTGCATCTTTCATATTGCCAGTGCGCACTGCATAAAACAACGGTGTCCGACCTACAAAATCCCGCTCGTTAATATTGACCGATTGTCTTAAAAGTATCGGTATTGGATTGTATCTTCTATATGACTCTGGCAGTAATGAAGCAATATGTAGGGGGTTCCTACCATATAGATCGTTAACGCCAACTAGTGAATCGTAGGACTCCAAAAAAGCTTGATCCCTCGCTGCAAATGCTTCCGCTATTGCCTCCCTTTTCGATCCTTTATTTATTGAATCATCAAGATACCCGCATAGGAAAGCGATACAAATGGATATCAGGACAATAGGTATACTCTTCTTAAATAAGGTAGATATTTTAAAATGGACTTCATCAGGATGGCTCGGATTCTTCCGTCTGCCCATAAAATAATCACCCAAAAATGTATAACGAACACACTTGTTGTATAAGAGATACATAAAGAAGAGGCTCAGATAAAAAATAACAACTGATTTCAGGACGGCATTTCCGAATGTGATTTCTTGCGCGTACCTAGAGAAAAAGCAGGTGAAAAGAATGTGCACCCAGAATACCCAATAAGCTGAATCTGCCAAGTACCTCACATATCTTCCGGGTTGATTAAGGTATCTATGGGCTAAGCCAATAAACCCAAGACATAATGCCCAGGAAACAGCACAACGTAAAAAAACGATGATCGATTTAAACGCACTATTTGAAAAAATTCCCTCCTCCCAAACTTGAATATTAGCGACTTTCCAGGAAGTAATATCAACGACGACATTTCTCATTAAATCATATTTATCCGTTGGCCCACTCAAAAGAAATACAAACGGAATTGATATGAAAACATAGAACCAACCATTTTGAGCCAGTGATTTAAGTAGTGTAATGTTTTTATACAAATAAACGCCAAAAACATAAAACCCAAAGTAATAGATCATCTCGTTAATTTGGAAGTTAAAGTGAGATGGCCAAAACATGGGACTTTGTAACGTAAAATGAATTGGAAACGCCAGAAGAGTAAGAATGAGAAATCCCCATTTGTATGTGAGAGATATGCGAATCAGAGAATTGAAAAAACTGTTGTCTTTAAACAGAAAGTCCTTATTGCCAAGCTGATGCATCAACCAGTGTGCGAAATAAAAGAACATCAGAAAGTAAATAAACCAAAAGTGCCAAAAGTTATATTCGTTAAAGACTTCTCTTTCGGTAAACGTGCCCCATAGTATATAACATTTGATACGTTCAAGCATGGATGCTCCATCGAAAATATTTGTGTATGCCCCCGGCCAAGTATCGTTTGTTACTAGCATGAAAAAAGGCATAAACAGGAAAACACCGATCAAAAAAGGCCATAGTATCCTTTTAATACGATCTCTCATCAACGCATTCATTCCTTTTCGTTCTAAAACAAGCTGTGCAAAAAACCCTGCAAGCAGCATGAACAACTGCATCCGAAAGAAATGTATGCCCATTACCGCGAATGTATTTATGGAATCCCTTTTATGTTCGCCTGCGAGCCAGTGGAATGAATTAACATCAGAAAAAAACATAGAAATATGCAGAACGACGCCCAGCATCATGGCAACTGCCCTGACGAAATCCAGGCCGTGGTATCGTTCTTGTGTATCCACGCTAATTCAGATCCCTATTGGCGAATCGTTTAAGGCAGTCAAGCACTGTTCGACCTCTATAATCCCTCGCATTCATGTCCGCACCCTTTTCCCTAAGTGATTTCAGTATATCAAAATACAAATCGGACGACTTGGCATCATAAGACCCAGTTTTGATCGCAGCTACATGAGCCGGTGTGTGACCGTATTTGTCAGCTATGGTCATGTCCGCACCCTTCTCTATAAGCAATTTTGCATCTTTCAAATTACCGGTACGTACCGCGTAAAACAAAGGGGTCCGCCCCACAAGGTCTTGTTCATTTATATCCACCGATTTCTTGAGCAGAATTGGGATGGGATTGTATCTCCGAAGTGACTCAGGAAACAATGATGCCGTATGAAGGGGATTTCTACCGTATCGGTCTACAACACCTGATAGAAGCATATACTTCTCCAGACAATTCTGATTCCTCGCTACAAAGGATTCGACCAAAACCTCTCTTTTGTTTCCTGTGTGAATGGAATTGTTCAAGTGCCCCCATATAAAGGCGATGCAAAGAGAAGCCAGACAAATCGGTGCTACCTTTTTTAGCAGAATAATTAAGCTTAAATGAGATTCATCAGGATGAGATGGATCTTTCCTTTTCCCCATAAAATAATCTCCGAGGAAAGAATAACGAATGCACTTATTATAAAGATAATACATGCAGAGCATACACAGGTTCAAGACCATTACAGTTTTGAACATAGAATTATCGCCAGAAAGCTGTTGGGCATATTTTGAAAAAATATTCGTGAATAAAACATGTATCCAGAATACCCAATAAGCAGAGTCTGCAAGATACCTTACATAACGACTTGAGTTGTTCAAATATCTATGAGCCAGCCCAATGAATCCAAGGCACAAGGTCCATGAAACGGCACACCTTAGAATGACAATGATTGACTTGGGCAATGCATAAGAAAAGATCCCCTCTTCCCACAATTGTACGTTTGCTATTTTCCAACTCGTTATGTCGACGACTACGTTTCGCATTAAATCATATCTTGTCGTAGGTTCGTTCAATATGAATACAAACGGCAGTGAAATGATCAGGTAAAACCAGGAATTTTTAGCCAATTGATTCAACAGTTGGATGTTTTTACACAAATAAGCCCCAAAGACGTAAAAGCCAAAGTAGTAAAATATTTCATTGACCTGAAAATTAAACTGAGACGGCCAAAACATTGGGCTTTGCAGTGAATAATGGAGTGGGAAGGCAAGGCAACTTAACACAATAAATCCCCATTTGTAGGTCAAGGCAAACCGGGTCAACCGGTTCAAAAACACATTGTCATTGAAGAGAAAATCCCTGCTACCAAGTTGGTGAAACAACCAGTGAAAGACATAATAAAACAACAAAAAATATATGAACCAAAAGTGCCAGAAGGAGATCTCATTAAAAATCGGTTTATCCGTAAATGCACCCCATAGTAAAACGCTAGTAATTTTTTCAAAGATGGATGCATTTTCATAAACATTCGTAAATCTACCGGCCCATGTTGACTCTACAAGAAATCCGACAAAAGGGGTGAAAAGAAAAATGCCAACCAAAAATGGAACAAATATTCGCTTGACCCGATCCCGACACAAATGAGTCATCCCCTTCCTTTGACAGACTAATTCTGCAAAGAATCCCGCGAGCAACATGAACAGTTGCATCCGGAAAAAATGGATGAATTTCACAGTAAACGTGTTTAACGAATCACCCCCGTACTCGCCGACCACCCACCCGAATTGAATATCATCCCTGAAGAAACAACAGGTGTGGATAACAACACCAAGCATCATAGCAACCGCCCTGACGAAATCCAAACCGTGGTATCGCTCTTGATTCTTCATAATCAAAACCTAAATGAACTTGAAACCTTGATGCTGTACCGCTCAGTTTCAAGGTCAAAACCCCTGTATCCGTCGCGGTATCCCTGTCGCAATACTAGAAACAATTCTTTGCCGGGC
This sequence comes from Verrucomicrobiales bacterium, assembly GCA_002721375.1. Classification (GTDB taxonomy): domain Bacteria; phylum Verrucomicrobiota; class Verrucomicrobiia; order Limisphaerales; family UBA1096; genus UBA1096. The sequence continues at coordinate 22,622 of PBKH01000013.1, read as the reverse complement.
GTCCATTCCCATCTGAACCTGGAATAGAGCCCCACGGTGTCTGTATAACTATCGTGTTGCACAACATTCAACAATCCCATGTTCGCATTAATGTTGACCATCAGTCTTGCTGAGTTTAGCAGAACATCCTCATCAAGGTTTTCCTGTTCAAAGTGGCTATAGCGGTGGGTAGTAGAAAGCAACATGTGCTTGTTTATGCTCCAGCGAAAACCCATGTTGTAATCGGTTCGTTCCCAATCATACCAATCATCGTGAATCGCAATGCTCGCCGTAGCACCTAGTTTGCGGTTATTGGAGAAACCTCCGCCAATGAAAATTGCATTCCACTCGTAATCTCCACTATCAATGATTCCCGCACCCGGCACAAAAAAATTGAATTCGGGGTTGTCCCTGAAATGCGAATACTTGAGAAAAATCTCGTCCGTTGACTCGAATATGATACGCGGTAATACAATACCGTTCTCCATCGTTTCACCTCCACCGCCAAGATTGGTATAGATGCTGTTGGTATAAGAAAAAAACATCTGACGAACTATCTGTGAATTGTCAAAACGAGGCTGCCAACTCATGTGGTTTTGGAATTTGTTCACCCCGGTACGGCGAACGTAACCTAGCTTCGGATCGAAAGCCTCGTCGATTCGATAATATGTTGAACCGACATTGATTAGGTCGTTTGGATAAAGCATCTCAATGGAAAATGCGGTTCCATCATTTTGGCCGGAACTGTGGCTCGACAGCAGGTAGGTATTAGCCTCAAAAATTCTATTTCCGAACAGTTTGTCTGTTCTATGCCGAAAATCTACACCATGCGTGCTTGAGTCTTCGTCCGAATTGGGATCTCCAAACGTCGAGATCAGGCCGACTGAGGATTGTTCCAACACATCCCGTTTAATACGGGCAATGGTCATGTTTGAGTTGGGTGTTGTTGAAGATGCCGTCACACCAGAATTAAGCAGCCCCACATGATATTTCCCGTCGTGTCCAGTTAACTTTACCGCATAATCGATATCAGCTATTTGTCTATCATTATTTAATCCAATTCGGCGACTGAAATAAGGAACGATCTCAGGCTCTGACCAAGGCATCACCTGTTGCCCAACTGTGAAGACTTCAGCATCTTCAAGGAAAAAATCTCGTTTCTCAGGAAAAAACAAAGGGAAACGAGTGTAGTTCAACCGACGATCATCCACCTCGGTTTCGGCAAAATCCGTATTCAGAGTCAGATGAGCAGTCCAGCTCGGTTTAAAACGGTAACGAATATCCCCCCCAAAGTCTCCAGAGGTATCTGAATTCAGACTATCACCCACAACGTATGGTGTTACCTCTAGGTTCAGACTGCTGCGCGTAATATTGATACCTTGTATTTTTCCAGCTTGTGCAAAGTGATAGGTCCTAATCTCCGGCCTTGAACTCGACCAACGTCCTGCCTCTCCGTTACGGGGCAATTTGCGCCATAGGTTGAATCCCCACACATTGGAGCCGGCTAAATGCCGAACCGTGGAAAAAGGCAGCCTGATCTCGGCCTGCCAACCGTGTTTTGTCCGTACGGCCTTCACATCCCAGATACCATCCCATTGAACATTTAACGATGAGTTGTTAGTAACGCTTGCATCGTACTTGACTCCATTCGGATTGGTCCAAAGCACATAACCATTTCGGTTGTCATTCATCGTATCAATGGCAAGGAAGAGAGAGTCGTCGTAAAAAGGCAACTCATCACGTTCCATAACGCTAGCGACTATTTTTTGTGATTCTGTATCATATGCAATAATGCCGAAATAAATATTTTGGTNATCGTAAACTACCNTGAATTCCGTTTTTTGCGACATGGGCACTCCCTGCCTAGGNTCGTACTGCAACATGTCGCTCCCAGCCTTCATTGCATCATTCCAAGCCGGTTCATCGAAGTGCCCATCCAATTTGATTTTATCCGTGGTATAATTTGCTTGGATAGTTGGTTTAGCCGCTCCNTATGACGAAGGNATGACCAACAACAAAAATAGANAATAAATTATATNATAATTTAATTTNAAAATAATTTGATTCATTTTTGGTCTTCNGCTGCAGAAAATTATTTCATCCACATGTCCTTGCAAGTTAATTCTTTAGGTCTGTTTAATAATTCATATTAGTAGAGCCTNTNTACTAACATAATCATAATACTAAAGATAATTATCAATCTTAGGAGAGCATGGGTNTCAGCTCATTCTGTTGCCACTTAATCTGAATTGATAACGCTGATTCAACTGAAAGTTGGTGTTGGTTTAAAAGTGGTTCTTTATGAGTTAATTGCTTGCCAACACTATCCTGAATTGCTGCTCATGAAATCTGCGCTACATGTAAAGTTTGTAAAGAAGGGTCCACTTCATACTTCGTTCTGGCAATTCAACTCTCTGCCAGCTGATTGGCTTTGAGAATACGATTGATAAAGCGAAGGAGAAGCGGGTGGGCGGGAGCTGCCATTTGGCCATGATTGTAGCCATCAAGTTCCATGAGGGTAGTGTCGGAGTGGCCTACAACCTGCATCATGCGCCAGAAGTAGGCATTTTCCTCGTAGCGGCCGAGCATCTCCAGTTTNCGATCACCGGTAATGAGTAGCAACGGAGGACAATCTTTGCGAACGTGAAAAAGCGGCGCCATATCATCGATGACCGGTTGTTTCCCGTCGATGCCGCGCTCAGCGCGCACTGTAAAGTGGGTGATCGTGTGACCGCTGAATGGAATNAGCCCGGCGAGTTGNTTGGGATCGNCCCCATNCTTTTTCAGCCAACGTTTGTCGAGCCCAATCATGGTCGTTAGATATCCACCGGCAGAGTGACCACTGACGAAAACACGTTTAGGAGAACCNCCGTAGCGCGAAATGTTTTTGAGAGTCCACGCGACGGCTGCCGCAGCATCCTCAATGTAAGCGGGNGACTTCACCTCAGGATGNAGCCGATAGTTAACCGGAACAATAGCGANGCCCTTTTCTTTCAGNGGACTAGGNACAAAGCGGTTCCCGTTTTTCAATCCACCGCCATGNAACCAAACGACTGTTGCAAAATCTTTTTTGCCAACGGGATGGTACACATCAAGTCGGCAGCGCGATTTCATGTAATCGGTTAGACCGTATCCAGNGCGATAAGCAATATCGGCATCGGTCTTGTATGTGATGGCTTCATCCGCATCTTTAGCCAACCCATTCCCAAGGGCAAACACCATTATGTACAGCATTGCTCCCATTTCAATATACGTCTTCATACAGCGATAGTTCCTGAGCACTCAACCCAGCGCAAACGATCAACGCTTAGGCGGATCTTTTGTNGCACCGACTATTTCTCTCCAAGCAATCAACTGATCTAACATAACCTCGCTCTTGGCCNGTCGCTGCTCAGCGAGGTTCTCTTGTTCAGCTGGATCTTTTGCAAGGTTGTAAAGCTCGATCGAATTGTCCTTAAAGTTTTCGATCAACTTCCAGTCGCCATCACGAATTGCGCCACTTGAACGACCTCCTAGAAAGTGNGGCTTCTCAAGCGGATAGTGCCAATACAGNGGNCTACGTTGAAGCCGTATATTNGGCTCTCGCCAGANGCTNAGGAGAGATGTTCCATCGNATATCTGACGNTTATCGGGTAANGTTTCAACCGCCGCGAGCAGCGTTGGAAAATGGTCAATGTTGGAGGTGGGCTGGTGTGACACACTGCCAACCGGAATTACCTCTGGCCAACTGACGATGAGTGGGATACGGATACCGCCCTCGTAAAGCTGGCTCTTGCCTCCGCGCAAGGGAGTATTGAATGTCACGTTGGTTTCGCCGCCGTTGTCAGAACTGAAAATGACAATCGTATTTTGGTCGAGACCAAGCGCCTTGAGCTTGCCTGTGATTTGACCGACACCGTCGTCGATACTCTCTAGCATGGCGGCCAGATGCGGGTTGTGGTCACCGGCCCAGTGGTTTTGCGGATCCCCTGCGAGTGCGGCGTCTAGGCAAAGGTAGCAACGTTCGCGCGTGCTTTTACCAGGTCGATGCTTGGCGCGATACTTTGCAACTAGTTTCGGCTTACCGTTAAGGATCGTATGCGGCGCGTAATGACTCAGGAATAGGAAGAATGGCTTGTCATTGTTGCGCTCGATAAACTGCACCGCCTCATAATTTAGACGGTCAGTGAGGTATTCCCTGCGGCCCAGTTTTTGTTTCGGCAAATCCAACCATCGAATTGGCTGCGAACGAAAGATATAAGGCCAAAAATTTGCTCCATTGCCCACGCTCTTGACCTCACTGCCGATGTTCCATTCGAACCCGTGGTCTGCGGGACGCACGACTTTGTTTGCACCGTGATAGGCGTAACCGGAAAGATGCCACTTGCCAATCATACCGGTGGCATAACCAGCTTTGCGTAGTTGCTCAGGCAGGGTGACATGATCGGTCGAAAGACCGTTTTCCGAGTTAGGCCGAAGATAGTCTAGGATACCGACCCTCGCCGGGTATTGCCCGGTAAGCAAAGCCGCACGGTAAGGTGAGCAAACCGGAGCTGAAGCATAAGCATTGGTAAAACGAACTCCGCGCTTCGCCAGTCGATCGAGATGTGGTGTTTCGTTGAAGCGGTTGCCATAACAGCCGAGTTCAGCCCAGCCAAGATCATCAGCGAGAATGAAGATAATGTTGGGCCGCTTGGCATCTAGTGTATCGATGAAATGCAATGCAAGCATAATGCAAAGCCATTGCCATCGAATTAGTGCCAAAGGGAAACTCACTAGATAATCGGCAGTGGTTGGCCATTACATATGATATATGGCCGATCGAGTTGATCGTGCAACTCGGCATTGTGGTCAATACCCATTGCCTTGTAAACTGTGGCATGAATGTCCGCCGGGCTGCAGGCCCCAGAGGCAGGCTCGATACCATTGGTATCACTCGCTCCGAAGACTTGGCCACCTTGGATACCACCACCAGCAAACGCCATTGAATATACACCGGGATGATGATCTCGCCCACCGTTACCATTAACTTTCGGCGTGCGACCGAAATCGGTGAGAAATACCACCAGCGTCTCATTGAGCATGCCACGCATCTCGAGATCCGTAAGCAATGCGGAAACGGCACGGTCGAATACCGGCAACAAACGGTTTTTCATTTTGAAAAAATGATTACGATGCGTATCCCAATTGTCGCCACCGCCGCCCGCAAGATCTCCTGCTGAACAAACTGCCTGCACTACTGGCACACCAGCCTCAACCAAGCGCCGTGCCAGCAGCAAAGACTGGCCGCCGATGTGATCACCGTACATGTCACGGATACGCTGATCTTCTGTCTCGAGATCGTATGCATCCCGAACCGGCGAACCGAGCAGCATGTCAGCGGCCATTTGACGATAGTAGTCGAGTCTTTCGTAAGCAGTGAAATCGCCCACACGCTGGCCCAGTGTCTGATCGAGCTGTTCCAACAATGTCAGGCGGTCGGAAATACGCTCCTTCTTGAGATTTAACTTGAGGTTGAGTGCGGGATCATCGTAACGACTAACACCGCCATATGGCTCGCCGAAAGGTGTCCTCATGAGAATTGGATCGTACTTTGCTCCAAGCCAGCCGGCCCCTTCGCCCGCCATTTGACGGCCGTTGTCGTACATCGAGTACGGCATCCGAACAGCTCCAGGCACACCAGCAATCGGACGATGAAAATGGGAGATCACCGAGGTTATCGAAGGCCAGTTTTTGCGGCCCTTTGCCTTAATCTGTCCCTCTGGACGATGCCCGGTTAGGTTAAGGTAGACGGCACCTGAGTGGGCCCCGTCGTTGTGATGTACAGAACGCACGATGGCGAGTTTGTTTGAATGCTTGGCAAGCAAAGGTATGTGCTCTGAAAACTGGATGCCAGGCGTCGAGGTCTTGATTGGCTTGAACTCACCACGGATGTCGACCGGAGCTTCCGGCTTGGGATCGAATGATTCGTAGTGGCTCATTCCACCCCAAGTGTAAATCACAATACAGGCCTTGGCCTTGCGCCGCGTAGTAACTGATACTTCCTTTGCCTTGAGAAAAGTCGGCAGAGTTAATCCGGCAAGCCCCACACTGGAACGGAGAAAATCTCGCCGTGTATGTTGCAGACTCAACATCAATAACGCTCAAATAACATGGGAAATCTTACTTTTTTAAATAAAAATGACAAGGCCAACCAGACATTATTTAGGGATGATCGCCCGGGCAAATTCGCGGCCTGTCACAAAGTAACCCAGCGGCATGTCGCGCTGGTTCGAAACCATCCATACGGCATCCTCGTAAGTATTCTGGCGACGCTCGGCACCGGCCTCAATAACGCCATATAACTTCGGTTTGCCCCCGTAATCGATCCAAAACAACTTCACCGCCTTATCGCGTGTGTTGATAAAACGCACGATGGTGAACTCGCCGGNAGCCGACTTGGCAGGTGGTTTCTCCTCTCCTCCCTCTTGCAGCCACTTGAGATCATTCTCCGGTTTTGACTCCTCCTTCTTAATCGGGATCACTGTGCTGAGATCGATACCCTTTACGATTGTAATATCAGGTAGGGCCTTTTTTAGTTTGGCAATACCAGCATCTGTCACTTCAGTTTGCCAAACGTAAAGCTGCCTAAGCTTCTTTAACCCCACCAGATGGTCGAGCGACTTGTCACTGATTTTTGTACCATACAGATTCAAGTACTCCAGTCGAACCAGCCCGGCGAGATTGGCAATACCCTCATCACCCACATTTGTCCTCTCAAGATGGAGTCGAGTAAGCTTGGACAGACCCTTGATATGCATCAAGCCGGCGCTGGTGATCTTAGTATCGCGTAGGTTGAGTTCAACGACATTCCCTAGCTTGGCCACATCTGCCAAACCATTATCTTTGAGGTTGCGCCCTTGCAACTGGAACTGGATTTCCCACTGATTCTCACCACCCGGCGAAGGCAAAATCAGGCCACCATTCTTTTTGATTGAATCAATAGCGGACTGGTCGGTAGCTCGGCCAGACACTTGGTCGGAAAACAGCACAACACCTATAATTAGGAGTCGGATCATCCCCAGTTAACCTAATTCAAATAGGCAGGCAACTCACCGTCACCAGTCTTGGTGCCGCCTTGCAAAATCCAAGCGAGGTTGAACAGTGCCACGGCGGAGCCTCTCTTCGGACCACCCTCAAAGTGGTGAATAATCATTCCCTCAGTTGCCGTACCAGGACGACCTGAAGTCAGCGACGAGTAAGCGTGGGGGCCTTCAAAAACCAAGCGCTTGATTGGCCATGTTTTACCACCGTCGAAACTGGCCCATACCGTCCCCTTGACACGGCCGCTTGGACTGTCGCAGTTGCTGTAAATCAAAATGTCCCGACCTTGAACAGCTAGCCGTGTGAGCCCGCCCATACAACCATAGTTGGTGTTTTGCGGCCCATCTGGTAGGACCTCACAGAAGGTCAAGTTCTCCCAAGTGTGACCGCCGTCTGTACTGGTGGCGGTCCAGCGTCGACGCGGGTTGGCACCCTCCTCTGCCCAGTGACGGCGAGAATTGTAGTAGATTGTGCCATTGCTCAGCTCGGCGATAGTAGCCTCGCCCGTGCCGTTGGCAGGAAACGGCTCACTAGCCTGCCAGGAATTGCCGCCGTCATCACTGTAGATGGCATTGGTGTAATGTTGCGGCCATTTGCTGCGATCATTCTTGCCAGCGTACCAGCGGGAGGGGCGGATCAAACGGCCCTTGTGTTTGCCGTGTCGCAATGTGATGCCGTGTTCGTTCATGTGCATAGACGGATCGTTGCCACTAGAGTCCGGCTTGATGTTAGTTTCAATCTTATTCCAAGTTTTACCATCGTCGCTGCTGACATAGACGTGAATTGGGGCTGGCGGATGGCGATCCTCGACGAATGCAATGATGTCACCATTGGTTTCGTTTACAGTCAGGCCACCGGGCTGAAAACCTGGCTTCGCAATAACAATCTCTGGCCCCCAAGTCTGGCCGCCATCCTCACTTCGCCGCGCACGGACGTGGCTAGTCCCCCAGGTGGCAATAACTGTGCCTTCCATNGACACTACAACGTTACCGAAACGTTCACCGGAAAATAGCGGCTGGAGATCGAACTTCGACTCACCGAGATGGGGTTTCAATGGACCCTCAACCTTTGAAGAGGGCTGAAGGTGCCTACAACCCGTCAGAAGAGAAAAGGCGACAGTAAACAATAGGGCAGTTTTTTTCATATGATAAAAATGCGTGCACAAAGGATGCCCAAGCGNCATCGGATGGCAATTGCAAAATACGATTGAAATCGTAGGGTTAGGATTAATCCGCCTCTGCTTGGCCAAGCGGAATGGACTTCGACTGAATGCTGACCAGTCGTTGGTCGGCCAATGCCTGCATAGACTTCAAACGTCTGGGGTATTGTTGACTCAGATCATTTTTCTCCTCGAGATCCTTGGCCAAGTGGAACAGTGCAGGACCGGTTCCTTTCAAGTTTGCACAACGACGGTCGGGAAACAGTTTCCAATCGCCCACACGAATAGCCTCAAAGCCATTGGAACCGTGCCAGTAAAGTAGTTCATTGCGGGGATGCTTTTTCGCTCGNCCAAGCAGCGAGTTCCAAACATTCACACCATCAATGGGGAGGNGATCGGAGCTGTGCTTGGTCAAGTCTATTCGGCAAACATCTGCCAAAGTAGGCAGCAAATCCATCGCTGAAATCATCTCGTCTATCTCCCGGCCAGCAGAGAGGACTCCTGGCCAAATGAGAATGCANGGCACGCGGGTACCGCCCTCGAGCGAGCTCCATTTCTTGCCACGAAAAGGCTTAGCTAATGACTCCTTGGTCAACGGTTCAGGCCCGTTATCAGAGCAAAAAATAACGAGCGTTTTCTTCTCCAGCCCCTCTTTTTTCAANGTGTTAAGAATCTCGCCNATTCGCGCGTCCATCTCCTCAACAACATCACCGTAGACGCCGAAATTTGATTTGCCCTCCCAGTTCGGATGTGACTCCAACGGGAAATGCGGCGCCGAATAAGGCAGGTAAAGGAAGAACGGCTTTGTCTTGTTCGACCGAATGAAATCGATGGCCTCGACGGTGAATTTCTCCGTTAGCAACCGATTTTCATACGGCTTCTCGAGCAACTTATCACCACGCCATAGTTCGTCGGTTTGATTGTTACTTTTGTTAATGTAAAACGTGCGATCAAAACCCTGCCGGTGCGGCCGGAAAGGCGGCCGGTCGCCTAGGTGCCACTTGCCAGATAGTGCTGTCTTGTAGCCGGCAGACTTGAAAAACTCGGCCATCGTAACCGCCTTTGGACTCAAGCCATGGTCGGTTGAAAGGATGTAACCAACAACACCCTTGCTCCAGCCAAGCCGGATCGGATACGAGCCGGTCATCAGCGCCATCCTCGACGGCGTACAAACAGTCGCACCGGCATAAAATGCGGTCAGCTTCACTCCGCGCTTGGCCATACGATCGAGAACAGGTGTTTTGATTTTCGGATGCCCATAGCCACCAAGATCATGGTATCCAAGGTCATCGGCCATAATTAAAACCACATTAGGTCGCTCCGCATTAACCTGTACCGAAGCAGCAAGCATCACCACTAAACAAAAAATAAAATACATTTAAGAAAGATGAACTGGTTAACCTAAGCCGGTGATGGGCGGATGTTCGAGAAGTTCTGTTACTTCCTTGGGCACATTCGGTAGCAGCCTTAGTTGACCGGGATCAATCACCGAACGNAGGATAGTAGAAATCAAGTGCCGNGGATTAAATGCATCAGAAACCGGTTCGCCACCCGATCGGTCAGATTGGCCAATGACACGGCCACCATCGAACCCTCCACCATAGATCATAAGTGGGGCCAGCTTCGACCAGTGATCGCGTCCGCCACGCTTGTTGAGTTTTGGTGTGCGCCCCATCTCGCCGCAGCAAACCAGCATGATCTTATCGGACAATCCACGTGCCTCGCAGTCCTCGATAAATGCCGCTACTCCGTGGTCAAAACTATATCCGACCGCGTCCATACCGTCCTGCATATTGAGGTTGTTTACATCGGCGTGCATGTCCCAGACACCGGCATAGCTGGCATGGATGGTTACGTAACCGGCTCCAGCCTCACACAAACGCCGCGCCTGTAGCAGCAGTTTACCAATCGTGCCAGCCTGAGCATTATAGTAACCTTTCTTGCCTCGAGTGACCGAGTTCCATTTGTCACCGCAGACGTAGCAGCTCGTGTCGTAACGTGCTAGCACTCGAGGATCTTCCAGTGACAAATCTAAAGCTTTCGATACGCCTCCACCGAGCAGCACTTCGGCGGCCTGTTTCTGAATCTCATCCAGTGCATCGACCTGCCCAGTTAGATCCACGGAACGGTTCAGACTATCCAAACCGGCAAGTAGTTTTCGCCGTTCAAAAAATCGGTCCCTCGGAAGCGCTAGGTTCATATCGTCTTGCAGTTGCCCGCCTTTGCCAGGAATAAACGGGGCAAAACCTTTGCTGTAAGGGCCAGTGGCCGAGATGTTTCCGCGTGCCTCCGGACCAGGCACATCCGCGGCAACAGAGCGAGGAAATAGCACCACGTTGGTTGGCACACCTGAGTTCTGACGAGTTACCCCGGCTACACGTGAAAAATGCACACCGATGTTGGCCCCTTTAGAGGACTTGCTGACAATCGGTTGAATGTTGTGCCCAGAGTTCTCCGTGCTAAACGAACGCACCACGGTGAACTTGTCCGCCAGCTTAGCCAAGCGCGGCATCCANCCACTGAAGTGAGTTCCAGGTACCGAAGTTGGAATCACATCCCCAACCGATCGAACCCCCGATGGCGCGTCCTTCTTGGGATCAAACGTCTCGTGTTGGCTAGGNCCGCCCTGTTGAAAAAGAAAAATTACCGACTTGCCGGTGAGTGGATTCGGCTGGCTCTTGGCCAAGGCCTTGANACCAAAAAGTGACGATAGTGACAGCCCTCCCAACCCGAGTGTACCCACACGGAGCAACTCACGCCGGTTCACTGGCTGTAAGCCGTCAAAAAACGTCAGCATTGTCCTGTTGGGGATAAGAGACTATGCCTTTCAGCAAGTTTTGCCAGTAAAAAAGGAATGAAAAACATGCAATTATTTGGATAACTTCCTAGCTGCCTCTGCCTCACCTTGGCGCTTGGCTAAGCTGGTTTTCATTCGCCTGACGATATCTTGGTGCTTGGGAGACTTGGCCAAGTTGGCGTACTCCCTCGGATCANTCTTAAGATCGTACAACTCGGCGGCCTTGGCTTCGCCCCACTCAGCGTAGCGCCAGCGCTTAGTTCGGATGGATCGGCCNAGTTGGGTGCCGCGGGACACAACGGTGTACGCGCTGGACTTGCCCAAACCATCCGGTTTACNGATGAGACTTNCNNAGCTTTGACCCTGAAGATGTNCCGGNACAATGAGATCGCATAACTCGGCCAAGGTNGGGAACAAATCGATGGTCTCAACCAATCCGTCGCTGATAGCACCTGATTGAGATGTNCCNGGAACGCGCACGACAAGAGGCACACGGGCACATTCCTCGAACAAAGTAACCTTGCCCCACATGAAATGTTCACCAAGATGGTAACCATGATCAGAGGTAAAAATCACGATCGTATCGTCCCAAAGGTTTTGGGACTTCAGCTTNTCGAGNATCAGACCAATCTGCGCNTCCACAAACGACACACAGGCATGATAGGCCTGTGTGTATTCGCGTCNAAGTGCATTGTTCTCCCTGCCGAGCTCAAANCCAAAACCGCCGAACCGCTTGACCATCGCCATTCGTGGGATGTCGTCCCAGTCGTCCGCCGGGCTGAGTTCGAACTGCAGTTTCTGCCGAGGGTAGATATCGAAATATTTTTGCGGCGCGATGAACGGAACGTGCGGTTTGTGAATGCCGACCGTGATGAAAAACGGTTTGTCGCCATAGCTCTTATTGTCAAGCCACTCGACGACTTTGCGTGAGTTGCGTCCGTCACGATGCTGATCATCGTTCAACCCACTTGGACCATACCCGGGCTGCTGCTGACCGCGGGTCTGGGTGAACAGGCCTTGCAGTTTCTCCTTCCATNTTCGACGAGTTTTACCGCGCTCAACGGAACCGTGTTCTGCCTCAAACTGTTTACGCGCCTCAGTGACGAACGGGAATTCATCATTCTCAAATCGATGATACTCGTTCCANCCAAGACCANNAGGTTCATGGCGAGAGGTGTGAAAAATCTTTCCCACGCCACCTGTCCAGTAACCGCTCTCTTTCATGAACTGAGGCAGCGACATCGTACCAGATCGCGTTTCACGNATGTCTATCTTGTTGTTCAATACGCCGGTCGACTCGGGGTACAAACCGCTAAGGAAAGACGCCCTAGACGGCCCACACACCGGATACTGACAGTAAGCACGATTGAAGATNACGCCTTCCTTTGCCAAGCGGTCGAGGTGCGGTGTCTGAATGTGCTTATAACCCGATGTGCTGACNTGGGTGTTCANGTCGTCACAAACTATCAGCAGCACATTCGGTTTAGCGTTGGACAAAACCGTCGCAACGAACAAGCAAAACAGTACGGATAGATTGCGAAAGAAAATCACTTTGATTGTTTCGTTTTTTGGCGCGNTTTTTTTCGTTCCGCCCGTTTTTGATCCCGCTTCAACTCNCGNGNGCTTGGCTTAACTGAAGCGGCCTTTTGTTTGGACTTGGCCAAGCCNTACNCTACAGCAGAACGACGCATCTCTGCCTGCCANTCAGNGTGGNNCTTGACCAAGCGCTTGACCAAGTTCGGGTGCTTGNCAGCGANGTTTGTTTTCTCCGAGGGATCGTTCGCGAGGTCGAACAACTCAAGTTTACTCCGCAAACCATGTGCCTTCCAGTTGCCTTCCCGCACCGCCCACTCATCCTTCTCCTCACCGCTGTTCCAGTAGAGCACAGGATGGTGTTGGGTTGATTTACCAGTAAGTAGTGGCAGTAAACTTTTGCCGTCGAACCGACGCTTGGCTAGACGACCAGTGCCGGTGGCCTCGACTACGGTGGGCAGAATGTCGAGCGAGATCACCGGCTGATCGACAGTACGACCGCCCTTGAATTTTGCCGGCCAGCTTACAATCCATGGCGTACGGATGCCGCCCTCGTACAGGCTACCCTTGAATGCGCGTAACCGGCCGTTGTTAGCCTGCATAGCCTTGGCACCGCCGTTGTCAGTGAGAAAAAATAGCAGGGTATTCTCCCACAAGCCCTTTGCTTTTAGTTTGTTTATTACCGCCCCAACGCCGTTGTCGAGATGCTCCAACATGGCCATCAGGATGGCTCGTTTTTTTTCGAGGTGCGGGTATCGTTTCTGCATTCGCTCGATATCCTCCTTAGGAGCCTGAGCCGGGGCATGAACAGCGTTATAGGCGAGGTAGAGGAAAAACTGATTTTGTTTCTGACGATCGATGAACGCCACTGCCTCTTCCGTCAATCGGGTCGTCAGGTAGCCGCTGTAAGCATCTTCCTTGAGGCGCGTTTTGTTTCGATAAATCGGCGCGTATTCCGTGCCTTTTACACCAAGCAGCTTGAAGTAATCATGACCACCTCTACCCATGAACTTGTAACACTCTTTAAAGCCGCGGTTCAGCGCGTGCATGCTCAGCTTTGGGTAATCCATGTCGAGGCCCATGTGCCATTTACCGACGACCATGCTGGTATAATCGTCCGGCAAAAAGGAAGGGAAGATTTTTATCCGCGGATCAAAACCACGCCCGCCGTCCCCGGCGGTGTAGATGCCCAGCCGTTGCTGGTAGAGCCCAAGCATCAGCCCGGCGCGTGTCGGCGAACAGACCGCGCCGCTCGTGTAAGCCTGGGTGAAAAAAATACCCTCGCTTGCTAACGCATCCATGTGCGGCGTAGCCACCTCCTGCGGATGGTCTGGGTTAAAACTGATGTCCGCATAGCCCTGGTCGTCAGTCAAAATGACAACAACATTGGGCGGCTTCGCCTCAGCGCCAACCATTCCAAGCACAAGGGACAGAATCGAAAGCCTAATCATGTCAATCCTCCACACCGGGTATAAGGTCATTAGGATCAATATTTTGCCCCTGCCAATTCACCTTTCCGTCGTTGTAAAGAAGGATACGGTGCTTACTGCCGGGGGCAGGTTTGAGATTAATCTTGGGTATGAATTTTTTGTGGCGAGCAATGACTTTTGCAAAATTTGGATCATTGACAAGGTTGTTCCATTCGTTGGGATCCTTGCGCATGTCGTATAGTTCCTCGCTGCCGTCGGCGTACTGGATGTAGCGCCAGTTTTCGCTGCGCACACCATGGTTGTCGTGGTTGTGCGTGGTAATGGCAGGATGACGCCGCTTGGTTTTTGCGTTGGTTAGTTGAGGGGTTAGACTGCGTCCATCTAGCCCCTTCTTTTCCGGAAGACCAAGCAGATCCGTAAGCGTCGGATAGATATCCAACAGCTCAGCCGGTTGAGTACAAACCTGTCCCGGTTTCACGCCCGGGCCAGCGAAGATGAGCGGTACGCGGGTGCCGTCGTCCCACAGAGTGTTCTTGCCAGAAATCGCCTTTTCGCCGAGGTGCCAACCATGATCCGACCAGAGAACGATCACTGTGTTTTCGTCGAATTTGTTTCGCTTGAGCGCCTGCATCAACCGACCGACCTGACTATCAACGAAGCTGGTGCAATCCAAGTAGCTTCGAACCAGGTTGCGCCACTGGTTGTTTTCCTCAAGCCACTTGTGCCGAACCTCCGGCAAATACCAATGCATGTACCACGAAAAACGCGGCGTATCGGCCCGATCGTTGCGCACNATTTTCGGAAGCAAAGTGTCGTCNTCCGGGTAAAGNTCGAACCATTTTTGTGTCGCGAAACACGGCACATGTGGCAGGAAAAAACCAACCGACATNAAGAACGGCTCCTTCGGCTTGGCATCAAGTTGATCGACNGCCCAAGATGCGACCTTCCAGTCGCCCTTATCCTCATCCTTATGGTCAAACACACCCCAGTCCATCAGCTTGTGGTTTCCGAATTGAGTTGNCCCGATCAATTTCTTCGGTGGGAACGGCTTGCCGCTGGCACCTAGACCGACCACGTCAAACTCGCGGCCGTTATTATCGCGGCCATAACGACCGTGGTATATCTTTCCGGTGGAATAGGTTTTGTAGCCACCATTTTGCTTCAGATANTGCGGAAGTGTAACGAGATCCTTTAACTCCGGCACAGTGCGAAACCATGGCGACAGTCCNTAAATGCCGGTGGTGCTGGGNCGCAACCCTGTCATCAAGCTTGTACGTGAGGGNTTACACAAAGGCGCCTGACAGTGAGCGTTGGTGAAAGCTGTACCGCGNTTGGCCAAACGATCGATGTGNGGCGTCTTCACCATCGGGTGCCCACCCAGATANCCGANCCAATCGTTTTGGTCATCGATTGCGATGAACAGCACATTCGGCTTTTTTTCAGATGCAAAACTTGCCTCTGAAAACACCAATGCCANNAACAAAACAAATGAAAAGCGCATGNCTTCAGCTTGCCCTTGTACAAGATCNAAGGCAAGCCAACGGCCGCTTGGCNAAGCACCGGACCTTAGACCAAGAAACCCTTTAAAAGGCCGGTACTGTCGCCGAGTTGCTTGATGGGACAACCCATAACTTGAGCAATGGATACCCAGAGGTTAGCGATCGGAGTACCCTTGACGTGCTGGTCGTGCCGGTTGGTTTTCAATTGACCACCGGCGCTGCCAGCGATGACGGTGGGGAGGTTGGTACACTCGTGAAGCATGCCACTGCTGAGGCCTGAACCATAAGTAAACATCATATTGTCCAGCAAAGTGCCCTCGCCTTCCTGGACGGCATCCATCTTTTGACAAATTTGCGAGAACTGGCNCATATAAAAGTGGTCGAGCTTCTCGAGATCATTGAGCACCTGTTTGTTCTTTTGATTGTGCGTCCAGCCGTGGTGGAGAATGGGTTTGTCGAAAACATCCTCAAACATCAGGGGTGAATCCCAACGCTCTGGAGCTACCATCATGGAGCTGACTCGCGTAAGGTCGGTCTGCAACGCGAGGATCATNAGATCGCCCATGACCTGAATATATTCATCGCGACGCATNGTGGTCCACAATTTCTCGGGCTGCTCAATTCCAAGGTCACGCGTGTCGACCTGATGCTTGGTGATGCGCTCAATCTGCTGCTCGACAGTGCGGACTGAATCCATGTAATCGTCAAGCTTGTGGCGGTCCANCCGGCCGAGGCGGCCCTTTAAATCCNTTGCATCGGCGCGCACCAAGTCCAGCACGCTTGCATTGGCCTGATGCTCCTTCACGTTGAACAGGCGCTGGAATACCTTGCGCGGNTCCTTGATCGACCGCGCGACATGCCCNTGACCATACCAAGAGATGTTGTCGAAATANACTGACTCACGATTGTCAGTGAANCTGTTGCACGAAAGCTCAAGCGAGCGGAACGGAGTCACCTTGCCGGCGGTGTCTGCGATCACCTGATCGATGGTACGCTTGAGCGGATAACCGGCAGGCGACAACTCATCGGGCGCCGCTGTNCTCAGGTAACANGCGCCGGCCTGCGCATGGCCGTCGGTGCCGGGCACCTTTACACGGTCGAGGTTGGTGAAGAGTGAAATTTTTTCGCGGACTGGCTGAAGCGGCTGAAGCGTCCGACTTAGGGCGAAGTTGTGCCCCGTCTCCTTCGGATGCCAAGCCTCCTGCGCAACACCATTGGGCGTGTAGAAAAACGCCACNCGCTTGGGCCCAGCGGTCCTAGCGCCACGTGTCTGCATCAGGTCAAGAAACGGCAACGCCATTGCTGCACCGCAACCACGCAGGAATGTGCGCCTAGGGATGTTTGTTTTCTTTAAAACGTTCATTTTCTTTCGTTCTGACCCGTTTTATGCCGGAACGGCATACTCTTGGCAACCTCTACCACGACGGTGGAAAAGCGACCGTGATCCGCTAAAACTCGCCGCGTGATTCGATCGATCGCTGGCTTGTCCGTGACCTTCAACTCACGGCCCAACGCGTAGCTGAGCAAATGCTCGCTAAAGGCGCGCATAAATCTCTCCGGCCGCGCGAGGATGGCGTCCTTAAACTGATCAATGTCATTGAAATTCGCCTCGCCGAAAAGTTTNCCGCTCGCGTCTATGGCTAGNCCNCCGCGGTATTGGTCGCGCCAGCGCCCAATCGGATCAAAGCTCTCCAGCACAAATCCAAGCGGATCAATGCGTGCATGGCAACTGGCACAGGTCTGGTCGGTCGCGTGTTGCTTGAGCCGCTCGCGAATGGTTAGGCCCTTGGCCTCAATAGCCGCGTCGTCGGCCTCGATCTCCGGCACCACGTCCGGAGGAGGCGGTGGTGGGTCGTTGAACATCACTGTGGCCACCCAAGAACCGCGCTTGATCGGGCTAGTGCGCAACGGCGTGGAGGTCATCGTAAGCACNGCTGCGGTGGTCATCACACCACCCTCTCNCCGTGTGTTGAGCTGGCGTTTGCGGAATGCCTGCGTGAAGGTGTTAAATCGGTTGCGGTTGCCGCGTGTGCCGAAAGGCGCGTCGGGCTTGCTGTACCATGCCTGCAATTCGTCTGATCGAAACGNGTAGTTGCTATCGACAAACAGCATAATCGAGCGATCCTCCACCTGCACNCTTTCGAAAAGCAGCAGCGGCTCGACCATCGTTTGCAGGCCGAACTTCCATTGCTCGCAACCGATGCGCGAGTAGTACACCTCAAAACGGTCAAAGTCCGGTACCGCGGTGATCAACTGATCAAGCCGAAGCCACTGGCGNGCGAAGTTCTCGGCCAATGCGCGGCTACGCCGATCGTTGAGCATCCGCCGCACCTGCTCCTCCAGCACCGCCGATTGCCGCAGCAGCCCTTCTCGAGCGGCGGCCAGCAGCGGTTCATCAGGGATGCTGCTCCAGAGAAACAACGCCAAGCGCTGCGCCAGCTCATAGTCGTTTGCCGGAGTCTTGTCGCCAGCGCCTTGTTTGGTTTCCACTACATAAATAAACTTCGGCGANGCCAACACCGCAGCCACAACCGATTTCATCGCCGTAGTGTAAGAGCCATTGCGNTGTTGCTCCTCGCCATGAAAGGCGGCGTACCGCGCAAGCGTCGTCTCATCCACCGGCGATCTAAATGCCCGCTCAAGAAACGGAACAAGCCGCTTGGCCACCGGCTGGCCGTCATCCTTGAAAAACGAGTCGCGCAGCGAGGTATAATCGTCGAACTCCTTAGCGCTCACGATCGACCGGCCGAGTTTCAGTAAACTCTCCAGCAAAATCGGCGGAATGTTGAGCTGCTCGCCCTGATTGTTGAAGCCATGCTCGGCCTGCAAGTCGATNGCGAAAGGNTCCACGCCAGACAAAATTTGTCGNTCCACCTGNAACTTGCCCAGCGTACGATTACCGACCGTCACACCATTGGGCATGCGGCCAGAGGCAGGATCAAAGTATTGGCTGGAGCGGATCACCTTTTCAGGCAACGGATAAATATCGCCGCGCAACTCCAAAAGATCGCGCACGGCGTTATTGTACTCGTAACGATTCAACCGCCGCATCACCACCGGCTCGAGCGTAGTGTTTTCAGCCACATAATCATCCACAACGCCTTCAAAAAATGCTGCCAACTTNGCGC
Organism: Verrucomicrobiales bacterium; assembly: GCA_002721375.1. GTDB lineage: Bacteria > Verrucomicrobiota > Verrucomicrobiia > Limisphaerales > UBA1096 > UBA1096. The sequence continues at coordinate 4,035 of PBKH01000013.1, read as the reverse complement.
GCTCATCCTTGGCCGGTTGNGGCTCATCCTCNGGCGGCATTTCCGCCTTGGTCAAAGCCTCTGCAGCATGACGCGCCAGCTCCACGTTTTTTAAAAGATCCACGCGCTTGGCCAAGGCTTCGAGGTTCACCTTGCCCTTAACCTTCTNCATACCNTGGCATCGGAAACAATGCGCCTCCATCAACGCCCGTGCCTCAGCAAAATCCACCTTAAGCACCACACGCTGCTCCGATTCCTTCTCCGGCTTGGGCGACAAGTCGTTGAGTTTCAGATAATCCAACCCGTAAAGGTAACCCTTATTGCGATACTTTTTAGCCTTAGCGTTTCCGCCAATCAGCTTGATCTCAATCTGCTGGTTGCCCGCTTTCAATTCCACTTCACCCAGTTGACGTAGCTTGGCTAACTTCACATCGGGAGAAAACAAATCCAGCTTCGTTTCAATCACCTTGCCATTCAATCTGACCTCGAACTGCCCATAATCCGGCGCCAAAGTCCATTGCATCGCCAGTGAATATTTGGCCGACTTGAAAACTTCGAACTCCACCGTGTTCGCGTCGCCCACCACTCCGTCCCAGAGCAGGTGCGCGTCCCCGCTCCAACCGGCTCCGAATCCTTTCATATCCTGTGTCCGGGCCTTGCCTTCGGCCTGCAGAAATTCCCCCTCTATGACACCTTCTACTGCGGCAGCAGCTGGCTTTCGAATTGAATGATAATCAAACAAATCCGCAGCTTGACCAATCGCCAGGCCAAAAACCGCAATGAGCGCAACGGAGAAAAACTTTTTCATGGGACTACAAGCTCGCTGCTGACGATTGCTTTACGTTCATCGCGGATTGCGACGTACCAGACGGTTGCCTCCTTGGGCGGTGCAGAACCTTGAACAAGAAGTCCATCTACCTTGAGATCGACCGTCTCCCAGGCACGTTCACGGTTTTGTTCATGGGGTGCCGTGGTATAATGCAGTTTGGCCTCAATTAACTTGGTATCCGACTGAACCGTAGTGCTGAGACTCCCTCCATTAATGACCGGCATTGCAACCACCGGCATCGGTTTGCCACCAAAGATATACTGGTCAGCAAACAGGAAAAACTCCGGAAAATCAAAGATGTGCCCGTGCTTCATGTTCAATTGGATGCTATAGTTTTTTTCGCCTCTCACCAGTGCACAGGTCTTGGCATAACTATCCATCGGGTAAGCAAAATCGTTCGTGCCGTTGAGGAACCCCACCGGCATTTTGGCCGAGCCAATATATCTCGACGGATCCCACAAGCGATGCCACTTCTCAGACTGCTCTGCGGTCATTTTGCCAAATTCGCCGACTTTCCAGACACTGTTCTCTCGCAGAAAACCACACCCGTAAACCGGCATAGCCATCTTGAAACGATCATCCACCCCGGCGACAATGCATGTCAGGTAGCCGCCCCAACTAATCCCGGTCAATGCGATGCGACCAGCATCCACTCCAACAAAGCTACGCAGCAAGGAATGCCCGCGAATCACATTGGCCACCGCGTGGTAAGACCACTGGTTCTCGAGTGGCTCATCGATGGTGGAGAACTTGTCAGCGTGACTTTGTCCCGGGCCACCATCCGGCAGCCGCTTGCGTTCCTCTCCGCAGCCAGCCAAGTCCATCGCAATCGCTGCATAGCCGCGCTTGGCCCACAACTGCGCCCAATTCGCGAAAGCCATCCCACCACCTCCGTGCACCAGTACAATTCCAGGAATTTTACCCTCCACCGCATGGCCAAGCGTCTCGGGCGAGGCGAAGTAGGCGAAAACGCGTGTAGGTTTGTCGCGATATTTTTCCCCCTCATACAGTAGGGCATGCGCGTTGCCCTCCTTCCGCACCCACTCAAACTTGGGCGCCTTCTTCAAGGCCTCAACATTCCACGGAGTACTCTTAGGAAGGGGCAACGGCTCCGCCGCCTGGCCAAACGCTTGGCCAAATACGATCAATATCAGTAACCAAATGCTTCTAATATTATTCACCTAAAAATCTATGCGTATTACTTCGTGATGCAGAAGAGGTGTTTCTCTCCGCGGATTAGCAGTTGGTCGCGCACTGGAACGGTGGTGGCGATAATACGCTCGCCCATGTTGTTCTCGGAGAGAAATTTGAACTCGTCCGAGATTGAGGCGACCATAATCACACCATCCTCGCGAGGTGCATAAATCTTGCCATCAGCCACGGTTGGTGAGGCGTAGTAGCTGGCGCGGTGCTTAGGGAACTGGCCGTCCCAAAGTTTCTTACCGGTCTCGGCATTGAGACAGGCAACCTGCCCGCGATCGCCAAGCACGTAGACCTTGCCATCGTGAATGGCCGGCGTAGGTACGAACGACCCGGTGCCAGTGAGCGTCCATTTTCGGTTCGACTGGGTGACGTTGCCATCACCGCTTAACTCGATGCCGGCGATGTGTTTGCCACGACCGTAAGGCACAATCGCCATGTTGCCGTTGAGCACCGACGAAGCGACCTGCACCCAGTTCCCGCGCTTGTCCGGATTGAAGCCTTCGCAGGTCCAGAACAGTTCACCGTTCGAGGCATCGTGAATGGTCAACCGTTCGGCACCCCAGACGACAATCGCCTCTCGACCCTGATATTGCACAACATGGGGCGTGGCATAACTGTGGTCACACTCGACCGGCGTCTCGTAGTTGCGGGATTCTTTCCATGCCAGCTCTCCGGTGCGCTTATCAAAAGCCGCGAGGTATGATTCACCTGAATGCATCACGGCGAGCACGACATGTTTTGCGGTCAATACCGGAGAAGTACCAATGTCCCAGTACAGTGTGTCACGCGCGAACCGTTCCTGAAGATTCGTTTTCCAGAGCAGCTTGCCCTCCAGCGTGAAGCCGGCGAGGTTGCCGCTCTTGAAATAGGCGAATAACAGCTTGCCATCGGTAATGGCAGAAGGATTGCTGCCGGAACCGTTGCGGTGCTTGCCAGCGCGCTCGCTACCGACACTAGTCTGCCATCGCTTTTTGCCGTTCCAATCAAATGACATCAACGTGTCGTTGCCGTCGCTCGGACTAGTGATGATGATCTGGTCCTTCCAGACAATCGGCGTCGAGCAGCCCTTGGCAGGAAGCTCGGTTTTCCACTTCACGTTTTTCTCCTTGTCAAACGCGGCGACGTAACTGCCGGTCGAGGTGGATCCGTTTTCGGCCGCCCCACGCCAGTTCGGCCAGTTCGCCTCCGCGCCCCCGACCCAAACCGGTGACAACAGAGCCAAGCCAGCCAATAAGCGGCCGATTTTTGTTTTTTTGGTTTTCATGATCAAAATTAATAATTCGTGTTTGGTTCGGTTCCAGCAAGATATTGCACGCGGCGATAAACTTCGCCCTTGTTGAACTTCAGATTCACCTTCGATGGGTCGTACTTGTGACCGATCTGATCTCGCAAATAGACGATGGTGTTAAAGGCAATCATCACTGCCTGCTCGGTCTCCGCGGTGTTCACGACTCCATACAATGTTGGCATGGGGTCAACCACCTTGATGCTACCAAGAAACTCGGCTGCCCGCACACGCGTCATCAGATTTTTATCGTCCAACAATGGCTCGGCAACCTTGGCCAAGGGCTTTGCTTTATTGCCAAAGTTGGTGCAGACCTTGAGCGCCCAATAGCGGCGTAGAACGCCCTTCGATTGCAGCGCTTGGGTAAGCGTTTGTTGCACTTCGCTGAAGGGGCGCAGGGCCAAGTCCGCCAAATCGGAGAGTCGACTTATTTGTTTTGCATGTTCCCGACCAAAGGCCACGCCGTCTTCCAAAGCAGCGCTGACCATCCGGTTTTCATGGTAAAAGCTCAGATCGTTGATTGACTTCATTTTGTCGCGCAGCAAACGGCGCATGTCGCCCAAGCGCTTGGCATAAGTCGGGTCGGCGGCGAGGTTTTTTACCTCATGCGGATCGCTTTCGAGATTGAAAAGCTGCTCGACCGGCCGCCGCTCGAAGAACTGACGCTGCCCCGGGTTAAGCCGATCCACCCGATAAAGATCGCGCCAGTTGTCGTAGGCGAGCTGTCGGTAACGGTAAT
>PBKH01000012.1 GCA_002721375.1 Verrucomicrobiales bacterium | reverse complement strand
TGACCTCTGATCCTGACTGCGATCTTGACTATGTGCCCAACGAAGCTCGTCAAATGGAGGTAAACGCAATTGCCAACAACTCCTTTGGATTTGGCGGCCACAACGCCTGCCTTGTAGCAAAGAAGTTTAAATAATTTTGCGTATAATTCATTTAATAGCCTTGATTAGATATTTTAATTGGACACTAGAATCTATACTAATTTCCCTTTCTATCCTTCGCAAAATCAAAAAACTGCTAACCACAACAATCGTATTTGTTTTGTTGACCACAACCTCCTTCGCCGGCCCGATTCACGATGCTGCCGACAATGGCGATCTAGCGGGTGTCCAAGCGGAATTGGATAAAGGTGCAGATGTGAATGCGAAGGATAATGACGGTTGGACTCCTTTGCATATTGCCGCTTCTAAAAACCACAGGGAAATCGTTGAACTGCTTATTGCAAAAGGCGAGGATGTGAATGCAACGGGAGAGTCCAGTTCTGTTTTCATCTGGCAAGGAGGGTTTACTCCTTTGCATTATGTGGCGGTTAACGGTCACAAGGAAATCCTTGAACTACTAATCAGCGAAGGTGCGGATGTGAATGCGAAGGCAGATAATGGCTTAACACCGCGAGATTGGGCCATCAACAGATCCCACACCAAAATCGCAAACCTCCTCCGCACATACGGCGGTAAAACCAGTTCAATCCACTTTGGTGTCGGAGATGGTGACCTTGCCGGTGTTCAAGCTCTACTAGATGCAGGTGCGGAAGTGAATGCGAAGGATGAGAATGGTTGGGCCCCTTTGCATCGTGCGGCTTATGGCGGTCACGAGGAAATTGCGGAACTGTTGATCTCCGAGGGTGCAGATGTGAATGCGAAGGATAATAGTGGCTACACGCCACTAGATTTGGCTATACGAAACGAAAGATTCGAAACCATAGACCTCCTCCGCACACACGGCGGCAAAACTGTTACAATCTTCGTTGTTGTCACAAATGGCGACCTTGCCGGCGTTCAAGCGCACCTAGATGCCGGTGTGGAAGTGAATGCGAAGGATAATGGTGGTTGGACTGCTTTACATTATGCGGCTTGGCATGGTCGCAAGGAAATCGTCGAACTGCTGATCTCCAAGGGTGCAGATGTGAATGCGAAGGATAATAGTGGCTACACGCCACTAGATCGTTCCACTAAAAGAAAGCACACCGAAATCGCAGATCTCCTCCGCACACACGGCGGCAAAACTGGTGCAATCTTCGTTGTAGTCAAAAATGACGATCTTACAGGTGTTCAAGCACTACTAGATGCCGGTGTGGATGTGAATGCGAAGGATGAGAATGGTTGGACTGCTTTACATTATGCGATTCGACATGGTCAAAAGGAGATTGCGGAACTGCTTATTGACAATGATGCGGATGTGAATGCGAAGAATGAGTTTGAAGAAACACCACTAGATTTTGCCGATGGTGAAATCGCCGACTTCCTTCGCATACACGGTGGATATTCGGGTGGGGAATTAGCATTTATGCCTCTCTTGGTTTACAGCAAGGATCAGTTGGCAATCGATGGTTGGGTCGGCCTCAAATACGAGGTGCTTTACAGTTCCGATCTAAAGGAGTGGCAGGTATTGGAAACTGTTACACTGGAAACATCCCCACAGGTTTACGTTGACCAGACAGCAACAAAACAATCGATGCGGTTTTACAAGTTGCGGCTTATCGACTGACCTTCTGAACAAGCACGGCAGCAAGACGGATAAAAAATGCTAAAGGGAAGTAATCAAAATCGATGTTGCTGAATGCTAGGAAACAAGCGAAAGCGTATAGAGGCTCTATACGCAGAAACGCTGAAAAGCCCTCTAAAAATTGGGTTTGTAGCCACAACGCCTGTCTTGTCGCAAAGAAATTCCGAGGATAGGCGTTTCACTACTGATTTTATTGGCCGACTGGATGATTCGCAGTCGGCTTTTTTTATGATTTACGTATGATCGTTCGTATCAGTAGTGATAAATTTAGTTAAACTATTATATTGGACGAAATTGACAACTTACGATCAGCTTTTGGCTACATGAAACACCTATTAATTCCAATCAATGCAAAGCTTACTTTCTGAGTCTAATTACTGGTTTTTAGGCAACCTCAATTATGTAGATGCTCTATTAAGTCTTGAAATAACTGAGGGCATTGTTTCTTCCAGTAATAAAAATATTAAAATCGATGATTTAGGAACGATTGAAGATTGTAGCCGTATTGAGATCACTGATCAAAGTCGCCGAGTTAAAATAAAATTTTCCAATGTTTTAGCTTATCAAGTAACAGATGAATCCTATTGCGCTAGTGAATATCAAGATGGCATGANAAAAAACATTTTGTGTATGCACAACAATTCCAAATACCTTCAGTACATCATGGAAAANAGCATTATTAAAGAATGTGTAGATAATCCGGTTAAGCATTATTCTTTAACTTTAGCCGACGACATCATTGATATAATTGCGACAAGTGAGCCATCGCTAGAATTCANATAATGAATNTTCCAAATTTTTTTNNAAACAACACAAAAAGCAAATAAAATCTGAAGGGAGATATTAGTTCTTTTGGGAAAGCAAATTGAAAATGATTTTGTGTTAAAATATGTGGCAATGATTTTTGNTACATGCTTTGTCTATNCCAATTTGAGATATGTTGTATTTGGGCCTGAGGATGGAACGCATGTTCCTTTGTTTATTCTGAATAAGGCTTTATCTTGGTCTGGGCTTGCTACTATCGGATTGTCGAAAGTGCTTCGGCAGTATGAAACNAGCAGAATAGCAGGTTTGCTCGGTGCTTTAATGATTGGAATGCATGTGATGATATCTTTATATCATCCTACGCCCCGAGTATCTTGGCAAGTTTTTCAGCAGTGCAGATGGCATGCGTATGACTTGGAAAGGNGAGGTTTCAATTCTTGCCGGTGTGCTCGGTTTGGCATGTNTGACTTGCCTTCTTTGGAACACAGCAACAGTATATAAAAAAGCAAATCAATCAATTCGGATAAGAAACGTTTTGCCGTGGGGTGTTGATATATTACTTTTTTGTGTCACGCTTCATGTAGCGTTCATGGGGTGGGATGAGTGGTTTGAGCCAACTAAGTGGGCCGATTTTGGTTACTTGCCGCCTATTACAATGCTTTCTTTCTTAACAGGAGTTATATTTCTTTTCACCTCATGCTNNTCTTCTAAAACTTGAAATCAAGTCGCCTAAAGAATTAAAAGCATTAGAAAAATGAAAAACCTACTTCTTACAACGATAGCAGCCTAGATGTTCGTCGGATGTGGNGCCAATAACAATATGCTGGCAAAAAATAAAAACCGATCTANCTCCTCGTATCCCTCAAAGATTTATTAAAAGGATTTTTTTATCCCTAAACGAAACTAAGCACCCGGATTCTTTTCCTAAAAGAACATTGCATTCTTGATTAAATATCAAGAACATTTCGGTAGGATGAAATCAATTCATTTTTTAACAGTTGCATTCGTTATGCTCTTCGGCGTATCGCAACAGTTCTTGGGCAATGCCTCGGAGGCAGGGAAGCACCTTTTCATACTTTCGGGACAGTCCAACATGCAAGGGCACCGGCCTGATGAGGCGTTCACGCCGTCGGTGAAGGCGGCCCTCGGTAGTGATAATGTAATTGTGGTGCAGGATGCTATGGGTGGTCAACCGATTCAGCGTTGGTGGAAGAAGTGGGAATCTCCTGAAGGAAAAAAACCTGAATCCACCGGCGATCTGTATGACCGCCTGATGTCGAAGGTTCGGCCAAAAATCTCTGGCCTGAAACTTACTTCCGTAAGTTTCATCTGGATGCAAGGTGAGAGGGACGCGAAGATGAGTTGGGGTAAAGTTTACGAGATAAGTCTAAAGGGGTTGTACAAACAGTTATCCAAAGATTTAAAACGCAAGGATGTTCATTTTGTGATCGGCCGACTAAGCGACTTTGACATGAAAAACAGCAGATATCCACACTGGACGATGGTTCGCAAAGCACAAGTGACAGTGGCAGACTCCAGCCCACGATTCAGCTGGGTGAACACAGACGACCTCAACGACGGCGTCAATCGTAGGGGCAAGAAGATCAAGAATGATCTGCATTATTCGGCCGAAGGCTACAGGACTCTTGGGGAGCGCTTCGCCACAAGCGCTATCAAGTTGATCAAGCTGAATTCAATCAAAAAATGAAGAAAGCCTGTATCCCCGCCATATCGAACACTTTTTTGTTGGCAGTTTTGAATTTAAATGGATGGAAGCAAAATAGAAGCCTGACTGATCGCCAACATAAAGCGGGCAAACTCCCTATCGCTTGGCTAATTGCAGTGAGGAGATTGCAGCATGGCAGCTAACAAAGTATCGCAACGAATGGAACGTTGGCTGGGTAAGGTAGATTCTCACCCTTTGGCCAAGCGCGAGGAAGATCTGGCCAAATTATTATCTGAAGATGCTGGGGCTTGGGAACGGTACGGCCAATTTTATGAGGGTTGGACCCTTGAGGAGATCGCGGAACTACTTGATGCGGTTCGGGCTGCACTTGAAGGAGTAAGCTAAAAGTAAGATGATTGATGCGCATCAACATTTTTGGCAACGGAGCCAGCCTTTTGATTACGCTTGGCTGGATGCCCCGAATCTTAATGCCATTCGACGCGATTATCTGCCGGATGATCTCAAGCCACACCTGGATGCTACTGGCGTGCAGCAAAGCATCTTTGTCCAGACACAACATGATATAGCCGAGAATCGCTGGGTGCTGGCCATGGCGGAGAAGACCGACTGGATTGTGGGTGTGGTGGGCTGGGTGGATCTCACAAGCGAGGCGTGCGAAGAGCAGTTGCTCGAGTTCCGGGATCATCCGAAGTTCGTCGGTGTCCGTCACGTGACACATGATGAGCCGGATGACGATTTTATTGTGCGGTTCGAGGTAATGCGGGGGCTGAAGATGCTGGAGAAGCACGGGGTGCCGTTTGATTTGTTGTTTTATGTGCGCCATCTGAAGCACGCAGATCAACTTGCCCGAGAACTCCCCGGGCTCCCGATGGTCATTGATCACTTGGCCAAGCCGAGAATCGGTGATCATTCTATGAGCGACTGGCTGCCGGCATTTAAAGCCGCATCCCGGCACGAAAATGTTTTTTGCAAACTTTCCGGTATGATTACCGAGGCAGATTGGTCGCATTGGAAGCCTGCCGACCTAAAGCCGTATGTGGAGGCTGCGCTGGAGCACTTCGGACCGAGTCGTTGTATGTACGGCTCCGATTGGCCTGTTTGCGAGTTGGCTGGTAGTTATGAGAACGTGCATGCTGCCTTGAAGGAGGCGTTGGGAGACCTGAGCGAAGCCGACACTTTTGAGATTTTTGAAGGCACCGCTCGCCGTTTTTATCGGCTTATAAGCTGATTCGGTTTTCGTTACTGTTAATCTGTTTGCCAGCAAAATCTCTGATTGCTGTTCCTTCTTCTAACGAGGATGTAGATTCTTGCGGCCGGAACTGAAAGCGCTTTTTCCGGATACAGTCATTATAATCATGATATTAGAGAAATATACCATCGGCGTAGGTGATCGCTTTGCCCATCAGGCAGAGGCGCAGTTAGAGGCCTGCGTTAAATTGGCCGAGCGGGGCATTGACGTGATCCCGATCTGGAACAAGTCGAACCGTGAGCACAGTTTTATCGGTTCGCATCCTCAAAGCGTATTTGATGCAGCCCAGGCAGCGGTGGAGGCGGTGGGGTGGCAGTTGGGGTGGCATGTAGATGCTGACCACATCAACATGGATACGGTTGACAAGTATCTAAGCTGCTCGGATTTCTTCACGATTGATGTTGCAGATTTCATAGGGCAAGAGCCTCTCGATGATGCCGTGGCAACATTCATGCAGAAGCATCCGGAGTTGATTGGCAGTGTCTCTATTGAGGGCATCGATTTGCCATTTGATATTTCGCGAGAGTACGTAATTAAAGTTGCCGGCAAGTATCTTGCAGCCGTGGCGGAGGCCGGAACTATTTACCGATACATAGAGTCCAAAAAAGATGACTTCATTGCCGAGGTATCAATGGATGAAACCGACACGCCGCAGACTCCGCCGGAGTTGTTGATAATTCTCGCCGCGCTGGCCGATGAGGGTGTGCGGATTCAGACCATTGCGCCCAAGTTTACTGGCCGTTTTAATAAGGGGGTTGATTACGTGGGCGATCTGGAGCAGTTCGAGAAGGAATTTAATGATGACCTCGCCGTGATTGCGCATGCCATCAGTGCTTATGGATTGCCAGAGAATCTCAAGCTCAGTGTGCATAGTGGTAGCGACAAGTTTTCCATTTACCCGATCATTGGCAATGCCATCCGTCGCACCGGCTCTGGCGTTCACGTGAAGACCGCGGGCACCACATGGCTTGAGGAATTGATCGGCTTGGCGGAAGCTGGTGGCGAAGGTTTGCATTTGGCCAAGGATATTTACGCGAAGGCACTGGAGAATGTCGATGCGATGTGCGAGCCTTATGCTTCGGTGATCGATATTGATTCCGCCAAGCTGCCCACTGCTAATGAAGTTTCCGGCTGGAGCGGCGATCAATACGCAAACGGACTACGACATGTACAGGAGCATCCGGAGTTCAACCAACACTTCCGCCAGTTGCTGCACATCGCCTTCAAGATTGCTGCCAAGGAAGGCACGCGGTACACCGACCTGCTGAAGGCTCACGCAGATATCGTAGGCAAAAATGTAACCGAGAATCTATACGACCGTCATTTTAAACGCATCTTTATTGCATGATCAAATCTGCTGTTACCATTTCGCTGGTTAAAGAGGCCGAAGGCGGCCCGTTTGTTTTCTGGCATGACCTCGCTGCCGGCTGTGTTAAGGCTGCTAAGCTGGGTTACGACGCTGTTGAGGTGTTTGCGCCCAATGCTGATGCCATACCAGTGGCCGACCTTAAAGCCCTCACCGCTGAATGTGGGCTCAAGGTCGCTGCGGTGGGTACGGGCGGGGGATGGGTGATTCACAAATGGCACTTGTGCCAGCCGGACGCTGCCTCACGCGATAACGCAAAGAATTTTATTCGGTCCATTATCAATGCAGGAGCTCAGTTGGGTGCGCCTGCGATAATTGGCTCCATGCAGGGGCGGTTTGAGGGCGAGGTGAGTAAAGAACAGGCTCTATGCTGGCTGCGCGAGGCGCTCGATGAACTGGGCGAACACGCCAAACTTGTTGGGGTGCCGCTAATTTACGAGCCACTCAATCGTTATGAAAGCAATCTGCTAAATCGTGCCGATGAAACTGTGGCGTTTCTTGGTACGTTGGATACAGATAATGTTGTAATCCTTGCTGATCTGTTCCACATGAACATCGAGGAGGCCAACATCGCTGAGGGCCTTAGTACTTACGGCAGTCACATTGGCCACGTCCATTTTGTTGACAGTAACCGTCGGCCGGCTGGATGCGGACACATGGATTACACTCCAATTGCAGCGGCGCTGAAGACAATTGGCTACGATAAATATGCTTCCGCTGAGGCATTTCCATGGCCGAATTCGGATGCGGCAGCGAAAGCCACGATTGGCGCCTTTAATCAACACCTTGCTTAAAAAACATGGAACGACGCAAGCTAGGCAACACGGATTTGGAACTCCCGGTGATCTCCTTTGGCGCTTCGTCGCTTGGGCAGGAGTTTCGCCGGGTGACCATCGATGAGGCGCTTCAATCCTGCCGCGTGGCGCTCGAGCTAGGCATGAACTTCATCGATACCTCGCCATTCTACGGCCGCGGCATGAGTGAGGTGTTGCTGGGGCAGGTGTTGCGAGATCGGTCGCGCGAGGATTTTATTCTCGGTACCAAGTTGGGACGGTATGATTTGCAGCACTTTGATTTCTCCGCAAAGCGAGTGGCTGAGAGTATCGATGTTAGCCTTCATCGGATGGGCGTGGACTATCTCGACATAATTCTGTGCCACGACATCGAATTTGTGGAAATGCAGCAGATTGTCGATGAAACCATTCCGGCTATCCAAAAAATCCGTGATGCGGGTAAGGTGCGGTACATCGGGTTCTCCGGGTATCCGATGAAGATTTTCCCGTTCATCATCGACCAGATCGACGTGGATGTGGTGCTCTCCTATAATAATTATCACCTGCAAAACACCCGTTTCGCTGAGCACTTTGATTATCTCAAGGCCAAAGGTGTAGGCATAATGAACGCCGGTCCCTTCTGTGCGCGCCTGCTCACCAATGCGTCTCTACCTGAGTGGCACAAGGAACCGGAGGAAGTGCGTCTTGCTTGCAAACAAGCTGCCGACCTATGCGCCGCGCAAAGAGTGGATATTGCGCAACTGGCTGTGCAATTCTGTGTGGCGCATCCCGATATTGCTACTACCATTGCAGGTAGCGCGAATCCTGAAAATGTCCGCAATTGGGCCAATTGGGCAGAGACTCCGATGGATGAGACTTTACTAACCGAGGTGCTGGCCATCCTAGAGCCGATCAAGGATATCGGTCACATCGAAGGATTGCCGGAGAACAATTAATTTCATGAAAGCAATCATTCTCGAAAAACCTGAGCGCTTTATTCATGCGACCATCGATGAGCCGGTACAGCCTGGGCCTGGGGAGGCTTTGGTGGAGGTGCATCGGGTGGGCATTTGTGGTACGGATGTTTCCGGCTATCTGGGTAAGATGCCGTTTTTCACCTATCCAGTCATCCCTGGTCACGAGCTTGGCGTAAAGGTGTTGTCAGTGGGTCAAGGAGTGGAAAATGTTCAGACTGGTGATCGTTGCTCTATTGAGCCATACATGAATTGCGACGATTGCTACGCTTGCAAGAAAGGGGCGACTAATTGCTGTGAATCCCTAGAGGTTATTGGTGTGCACAAGAATGGGGGCATGTGCGAACGTTTTGTCTTGCCGGCGTGCAAATTACACCCATCAGCGAAATTGACTATGGAGCAACTTGCGCTGGTGGAAACTCTAGCGATTGGTTGCAACTGTGTGAATCGTGCTGCCACACAGGCCGACGACAAGGTGATGGTGATAGGCGCCGGACCGATTGGAATGGCGGCGATTGAGTTTCTCAAGGTCGCCCGAGCCGAAATAACGGTCATGGATATGAATGAAACCCGTTTGCAATTCTGTGAAGAGAAGCTCGGCGTGGATCACACTGTGGTGTTTAAGAACGATGGGACGGAGATTGATCGTCTGCGCGAAGCTAATGCTGGTAATTTGCCCGACACAGTTATCGACGCGACCGGTAGCCATGTTTCCATGTCCAATGCCTTCCAGTACTGTTCATTCACTGGGCAGGTCCTCTACGTCGGAATCACTACTCAGGATTTGACCTTTAAGCATGTAGCTATTCACCGTCCAGAGCTTACGATTAAAGCTAGCCGCAACGCCGTGCCAGCGGATTTTTCCCGAATCATTTCACTGATTGAGGATGGCGTGATAAACACCGACCCTTGGCTTTCGCACCATGCCAGCTACGCTGATTTTATCGGCGAATTCCCCAACTGGCTCAACCCTGAGGCAGGTGTTATCAAGGCTGTGCTACATATGAATTGAAGGTGCAATTTGTCGCTGGCCTGCTTGGTAGCGCAGTTTAGAAAAGGTCTTAAGCAAATGCAGCTTGCATCGATTTTGTGGAGGGGTAGCTTCCTTTTAAGGTGAAAGAAACTGCGAAAACGATGGCTTTGTTCTGTGCCTTTCATTTCCTTTCTCTGCTGGCATATGGGCAAGAGACCCCGGAAATAACTGTTTGGCAGGCGGCCTCTGAAGGTGATATCGAGGCTATTGAAGCGCACATTTCTGCGGACACTGACCTGAATGAAAAACACACGACCGGTTACGCCCCGCTGCATTATGCTGTAATGAAAACTCAATCGGAAGTGGTGGCTCTCCTTCTTGAGGCTGGTGCAGATCCCGACGTTAACAACAATCAGTCCAAGACCCCACTGGATCTGGCGATTTCTGGATCCAAGGAGGAAATCATCGACCTGTTACTTGAGGCCGGCGCCACTGTGGAGCCACCTGCGGATGGCATCCATATCCTAGCGTGGAACAATGATGTGCTTGGGGTTAAGCTGCATATCTATGCAGGAACCGACATTGACCAGACGGATGTCGATGGAAACATCCCCATTTTGCTCGCGGTGCAGAAAGGGCATATCGCAGTTGTAGAGTTGCTCATCGAACACGAGGCGAACTTGGAGGTTGCCGACCGGCACGGCTTCACGCCTCTTATCATGTCAGCTGAGCTCAACTACCCGGAGGTTCTGCAAATCTTGCTTGATGCTGAGGCTGATATTGAAGCTGAGGACAAGGCCGAGCGCACCGCGCTAGATTGGGCTATCATTATGCAGTCGGCCGAATCCGAAGATATTCTACGGCAAAACGACGCTCCGAGTGGTGCGGAAAAATCATTCATCGCAGCTATCCAGACCAATAACACCGAGGCCGTAAATGAGCTGCTTAAGACTGGGTTTGATGTGAATGAGCCCGCTTACACCACGAAGACACCGCTGCATTATGCTTCTCATTCGCGCAACAAGGAAATCCTTGCATTGCTCCTGTCCAAGGGGGCCGACCTTGAGGCCAAAACTGAGCAGGGTTTTTCCCCTCTCTCCTATTCAGTTGGGCTGAACCATCCGGACAACTGCCTTATTCTGCTCGAAGCGGGGGCCAAGGTGGATTCGATCGACAACTGGCGAAGAACCAACCTCAATGTGGCTGCTGCACTGGGCTTTGCCGATATCGCAGCGATCCTTCTAGAATTCGATGCCAATCCGAACCTACTCGATCAATGGTATTGGTCGCCTCTGGACGTTGCCGAGGAATCCGGCTTGGTCGATATTACCGAGATGATTATCGAGGCGGGAGGCATCAATGGTCCAAAAATAAGTATTCACGATGCTGCTTTAGCCGGAGACAATGACATGATCGGGCTTCACCTTTTTTTTGGTACGGACCTCAATCTGCTCAGCGATATTGGGGAAACCCCGTTCGATGTAGCTGCCAACATTCGCAAACACGACACGGTTGAATTCCTGCAGGCACAAACCAGGGTGGATGTGACGAATGATGAAGATGGTCAACGGGTCTTTCGCGTAATTGGCCCTTACGGTACCGGCGATATTGCGCCGCTTCTCGAGTTCAACATTGAGAATTCCATCAACCTATCTGTTTGGGAGGTCGTTGAGTCCGTCGACACAGAAGATGGAATTGGTATGCTCGAGTTCGAGTCTGAACCTGCTGACCTCGCTCGGTTTTTCCGTGTGTCAGTCAACGAGATCGAGGAATGACTTGCTTGACCAAATGCTTGGTTAACTTCTATCCATATTGGATTTTAAAGCTGCTTTTCAGTGCTTGGCCGTTATGCTCTAGCCATGGCAAGCATCACCCATAAGGACGAGGCACCTTTCACGCGTGAGGATCCGTGGCGGATCTTTCGGATCATGGCTGAGTTTGTAGACTCCTTCGAGGAGCTTTCGCGTATTGATCCCGCCGTAACGATTTTTGGTTCTGCTCGAACTAAGCCTCGCGATCTCTACTACAAGGCTACTGTGGCGATGGGCAAGAAACTGGCCAAGGCCGATGTGCCAGTGATAACCGGAGGGGGCCCAGGTATCATGGAGGCTGCTAATAAGGGTGCGGCACAGGGTAAAGGTACATCGGTCGGGTTGAATATTGAGCTCCCGTTCGAGCAGTGCGGCAACCAATACGCCAATTTGCCAATTAACTTTCATTACTTTTTTTCCCGGAAAGTCTGCCTTGTTAAGTACAGCTTGGGCTTCGTCTACATGCCAGGCGGTTTTGGAACGCTGGACGAGTTGTTTGAGGTAGCAACTCTGGTGCAGACCCGCTGTATCGAGCCATTTCCATTAATTCTCTTCGGCAAAAAGCATTGGCGCGGGCTCCTTAACTGGGCAAAGAGAACTCTTGAGGGTGGAGGTTATATCAGCCCGGGGGATATTGAGTTGCTAACGCTGACTGATGATGTAGATGAGGCGGTGGAAGTTCTGCTCGACCATATCAAAAAATCCAGTGGCCGAAATCGCATCAGCCGCACGTTCAACTAACCTTAACCCGGTTTGTCCATGGCGGGTGGCGTTGGCGTGTCAATCGGGAGGTCCGTCACGGGCGTGGAGTCCGGCGTCATATTATGTCCCTTGGCCTGTAGCAGCGCGATGGCCAGTGCCTTCATTTCGCCACTGCCGTGAATAGATAGTTCGCGGAGAATCTCCAGATTCTGCTCAATCACGGCCATCAGGTCTCGAAGACCAGAGCCGCTCATGTCGACCACACCGCTTGGCTTAGCCTTTTCAGGTTCCGGCTTGATTTGAGGATGACCGCACTGCGGACAGAACGCTGCCTGCGGACTCAGGTCGTTCCCGCACATCTTGCATGGCACCAATTTGCTCATGTCGGGTTACTTTGGCCAATTCAGCGCCTGCGTTTGGTCAAGTGCTTACCTTTTGCCACTTTGGTGGCTACTTTCAGGCGTAGGCTGTTTAGGCGAATAAATCCAGTGGCATCGTCCTGATTGTAGGCATCGGTGGGGTCAGCTTCCATGGTGGCAATGTCCGGGTTATATAGGCTGACGGGTGATTTTAAGCCGGCGGCGATAACATTGCCCTTGTAAAGCTTGACTCGGACGGTGCCAGAGACGTTCTGCTGACTTTCAGTCACGAGCGCCTGCAAAGCCTCCCGCTCGGGTGCATACCAGAATCCATTATAGACAAGTTTGGAATACTCTGGGATCAGGGAGTCACGCAAGTGCATGACCTCGCGGTCCATGGTAATGGATTCCATCATTCGATGGGTTGCGTGTAGGATGGCGCCGCCCGGTGTTTCGTATACCCCGCGTGACTTCATCCCGACAAAACGGTTCTCCACCATGTCGACCCGGCCGATGCCGTGCTTGCCTCCGAGGCGGTTGAGCGTCTGCATGACCTTGAGCGGTGACATTTTCCGGCCATTGACGGCGATGCAATTGCCTTTCTCGAAATTCAGCGTGACGTATGCCGGTTTATTTGGCGCGTCCTCGGGTGACACACTCAGCTTGTACATGCCTTTGTATTTTGAGGCGGAGGCGTCAAGCCAAGGATCCTCCAGCATGCCTGCCTCATAGGAGATATGCAGTAAGTTTCTATCCATCGAGTAAGGCTTCTTCATGCTCGCCTCGACCGGGATCTTCTTCGCGACGCAGTAATCGATCATTTCTTTTCGGCCTGGGAACTGGCTGCGGAACTCCTCGTTGCGCCACGGGGCGATTACCTCAAGTTCTGGGGCCAGCGCGGCTGCTGCAAGTTCAAACCGCACCTGATCGTTGCCTTTGCCAGTGGCTCCGTGGGCGATGGCTTGTGCACGGTGCTTGCGGGCGATCTCTACCATCCGCTTGGCGATAAGTGGTCGCGCGATACTGGTGCCGAGAAAATATTGCCCCTCATAGATTGCGCCGGCCTGCATCATTGGGAATATAAAATCAGCAGCGAACTCTTCGCGCAGATCGTCGATGTAAATCTCCGATGCACCGGTCTTACGGGCCTTTGGCCGCAATCCCTTGGTCTCCTCTTCCTGACCGATGTCGGCGCAAAAGGCGATGACTTCAGCGGAGTATTTCTCCCTAATCCAGGACAACAAAACGGAGGTGTCGAGCCCTCCAGAGTATGCGAGAACAATTTTCATGCTAAAAACAGCCCGCGCATCATCGACAAATCGACCGGTGATGAAAGAAAAAACCTCCCAGATTAGTTGCGGTTGTAGTTAGTCAATCACTGGATAAACAAGTTTGCTAAATCAAAGGATAAACAAAATGAACGGGGATATATCTATGTACAGAAGCTTATTAGACTCATGATGAATAAGGATGTCAGTTATCATTTTAATATCTGTTTAGCGAAGCGGGCTGGTTTTTCGTGGACTTCCGCTTGACTCACTCAATGGTTCATTTTGCTGCAGCGGCCAATGTGTTAAAAACAAATTCGTTTGACTGGCTTGGCCAAGCGGGATACCGGTTCTGCAACCAGATATGTTGAAACTTACCAGACTCTCAATGGTCCTGACGGCAGGATTGCTGCTTGCAGGGCTNAACGCTGTTTCCGTGGCCAAGAACGTTGATGCTGCCGACCCCAAGAAGGTTGACGCCGACTTCAANTTCCAAGGAGAATACGCTGGCTCCCTTAATGGTCAGTACGATGTTGGCGCTCAAGTCATTGCGCTTGGCGGCGGTAAATTCAAGATGGTCCTCTATCNAGGAGGCCTTCCCGGTGCCGGTTATGATGGCGCGGAAAAAAGAGAGTACGACGGTAGTCGCGACGGCGATACTGTGACCTTTACCGGTGGTACCACCAGTAAGAGCATATACAATGGCAAGCTGACTTTCGAGCGAGATGGCCAGTCGTTTTCCATCGACCGCACTATTCGAAAAAGCCCGACGATTGGTGCCAAGCCGCCCGAGGGTGCTATGGTGTTGTTCGACGGCAAATCAGCGAAGAACTTTAAACCTGGCAAGATGACTGTGGACGGGCTGCTGATGGAAGGTGCTAACAGTATCGCGAAATTCCAGAGCCACAAGCTACACCTCGAGTTCCGTTTGCCATATGAGCCCACTCGCCGTGGTCAGGGACGTGCTAACAGCGGCTGCTATTTNCAGGCACGTTATGAGGTGCAGGTGCTCGATTCATTCGGCCTTGCAGGTAAACACAACGAGTGCGGTGGCATATATTCCATCAAGGACCCAGATCTGAATATGTGCCTTCCACCGCTTCAGTGGCAGACATATGACATCGACTTTACAGCGGCCAAGTTTGACAATGATGACAAGAAGACCGCCAACGCTCGAATCACCGTTCGTCACAACGGTGTGTTGATTCACGACAATGTTGAATTGACCAAACGCACTACCGCCAGCCCGCTGGCCGAGGGGCCGGAGCCAGGCTTTCTCCACCTGCAGGACCACAGCAATCCGCTCCGTTACCGCAATATTTGGGCGGTAAAGAAATAAATTAATAACCTACTAATATTTGAGCGCGCACTTCAGGGTGCGTTTTTATAGATAGGCCAATCAGGGAGTAGCAAAGTCACTGAACCACGGCTCCGGTTCAGCGGCGAACTGCCACTTTCGACCTTGCCAATTGAAGATTAATCCGCTGGCGTGTAGAGCGTGNTTCGGCAACAATAATGCCCGTTTTTGCTCGTCGGTAAGACGGCTCTCGACCAGCGCGAGGTAGCAGTNTTCGTCGTNCCCGTACAGTTTATCGCCGACGATGGGGTGGCCGAGGTGCGCTAGATGAATCCGGATCTGGTGTTTACGTCCGGTTCGCGGCTTCACATCCAGAAGGGCGAAATCGCCTTCGACTCGGGAAAAACGTCTAGTCACGTTGAAGTCTGTTTGGGCGGTTCGCCCGTCGGGGCGCACACTGTCCTTGATTGCTACAGGGCTGGTTTCATCGGGGCCCAGCGGTTGGTCGATGAGCCCTGAGTCCGGTCTGACGTGGCCGTGCACGATCGCGTCATAAGACTTTATCACCTTACCGCTTTCCCAAAGTGTTCGTAGCTGCCTCGCCGCCACGTTGCGCTTGGCCAATAGCACGATTCCTGAGGTTTCGCGGTCTAGCCGGTTAATCATGTGGACATCCNCTTGGTCAAGGTATAGCCGCACGCGGCTGATAAGGCTGCTATATTGGTCTCCCTTGGTCGGGTGACAGACCAAGTCGGCCGGCTTGTTGATTACGAGCAGATCTTCATCCTCATGTATGAGGCCAAATAGGGCATCCGGTGGCGTTCTCATGTAGGTTGCCATTTGCAAGTTCTGGTAAATCGAAACACTCGGATACTCCAGCCGGAGCAGNCCGACAGAAGACCAAGTACGGAGAAAATNACCAGTCTNNGCATATTAAAATTGTCGCNTNTTGAGCAGCCCTTCGTATGCAGCATCTTTAAAAATCGAATCACCGCCATGCATTGTTGAGCCGTGTGGCAACGATACCGTTCGCTTGGTCGACATAAATGTGAGTGTTTTCTATGGCGGCCAGCTTTATCTGCCATGCGTGAATTGAACGAACAGTACTTTGCATGTTTTTCATCTTAAATTATTCTGGGACAGCGGATGATCGATAGTAAATGCGGCAGTTGGGTAGAACCTTTTGCAGAAGGCGTACGCCGTCGATGGTGAACCTTGTCCGATAAAGGTAAATCGACTGCAGTTCTTTTAGTTTTTTGAGATATAAGACGCTGGCATCGGACAGCTTTGTATCGTGCAGCCACAGTTTTTGCAGTTGGCTAAGCTTCCCGAGCGTTGTCNCACTTTTATCGGTTATGCTTGTTTCGCCGAGGTGTAACTCGATNAATTTCGGCAGTTTCGTCAGTTGCGGGATGCCGGTATCGGTGATGTTGTTGCCGCGCAGGCCGAGATACTTCAGTCGTTTCATTTTTGCGACGTGAACTAGCCCAGCATCGGTTACCTTGGTTTTGCCTATGGGCAATTGTTCCAGTGACTGGAGTTTGGTCAAGTGCTTGAGCCCGTCGTCGCCTACTTGCGNTTGAAACAAGTTCACCCACTCGAGTTTGGCCAAGTGGGTGAGATGCGCTAATCCTTTGCCAGTGATCTTAGTTTGTTCCAGTGAAAGGTCGTTTAGATTCGGAAAAGCAGCCACCAGTTTGAGATGGGAATCGATAATCTTTGATCGGTTGAGATTGATTTCGGTGACTTCGCCATTGGTCGTGAAGACACCGGCACCGATTTCGCGCAGTTTATCGGCCTCGTTGCCTGCGGCTGGCCAGGTGAATGCGAGGCATAGGATCGAGCATGGCCATGCATAATTCATGAGGCGATGCCGACTGCGTCGCGAATGTGGCGCAGTCCCTCTTTGGCCAAGCGTTTGGCCAAGCCGTTGAGGATGATCCGGTTGATCTGCGGTCCCTCGTAAACGAGTCCGGAATAAATCTGAAGGAGTGANGCACCGGCGGTGATTTTTTCCCAAGCATCCTCCGCTGTAAAAATGCCGCCGACTCCGATGATAGGCACCGAGCCTTTGGTTTGCTGATAAAGATGCCGGATGACCTTGGTGCTGCGAGAGGCGAGTGGACGGCCGCTCAAGCCGCCGGTTTCGGCGTACAGCCCGTTTTCTGAGGGGCGTTCGATGGTTGTGTTAGTGGCGACTACTCCGGCGAGTTGGTGCGATTCGACTAAATTGAGAATATCATCAAGTGTGTCGAAGCCAAGGTCGGGGGCTATTTTTACAAGGATCGGTCGTTGCNTTTCGTTATTCTCCTGCAGAGCGGAAAGGATTTCTGCCAGTGCGGTCTTATTCTGCAGTTGACGCAGATTGGGTGTGTTAGGTGAGCTGACATTGACTACGAAAAAATCGACGAATTCCTTTAGCAGTCGGAACGAATAAACGTAATCATCCGGCGCCTTGTTGAGTGGGGTAACTTTCGATTTGCCAAGGTTTATGCCTATGGGGTGATCCGGCCAACGGCTCTCGTTACGCCACCCCTGAAGACATTCGGCCATNGCATCAGCGCCGGGATTATTGAAGCCCATNCGATTGATCAGNGCCTCATCCTTTACAATACGAAACATCCTCGGTTTCGGGTTGCCAGACTGTTTGTGGCGGGTAATGCCGCCCAATTCGCTGAAGCCAAAGCCGAGTGCTTCCCACGCCGGCACCGCCTCTCCGGCTTTGTCCATGCCGGCAGCTAGGCCTATGGGGTTGGGAAATTTTAGCCCGAATAACTCGACCGGGATGCTTGGTCCGTGGAGAAACCTCCGTGCGAGGCTCAACGCCCAGCGTTGCTTCGCTGCCCAGCTGAGTTGGTCTATAACGAGGTTGTGCGCCTCCTCTGATTCGCGATCAAAAAAGTTTGGTCGAACAAACGTCTTGTAGAGCCAAGACACCTGCGGATTGTCATGCCGTGCCATCGCGGCGTCGAGCATGGACTGGCTTGTATGGCTAAAATGGTTGGTACTTGGTTGGGAACCGCCGGATTTGCCAAGTCTCCTCGTGTGCCTTCCATTCGTCCCACTTCAATTCACCGAGCATACGTATCCGTTTTTTCTGCAGCTTCCGGTCGTGTGGCGAGCGGCTGATTTTTTCATTTAGCCGTTTCATTGCGGTGGCGGTGTGGCCTTGTTGGTTTTCGCGGCGAATGTGAAGCAGCACAAACTTGTCCTCAGTGGTCACGGCCCATTTTTGCAACTTGGAAAAGTTGGCCTCAAACTGTTTGTTGATTTCCAACAGTCGCTTTTTTATCTCATCGCTGTCGGCGTTTTCGCCCTCGCGCAACTGGGTTGCGAGATAGCCCAGTGCTCGGCCTTTGCGGTAGATTGCATCGGTCATTGTGTTCAGCTTTTTGTCAAGCTTGGTGCGTTCCGCCTTTGCATTCTCATCGTCAGGGTTGAGCTTCACGCCGTAGTGCTTGACTAATGTCTCGCTGTCGATTTGGTCGATCACTGTGTCGGCGGCGTTGATCACTTTATCTAGATGTTTCTTACGGTTGGCTTCGCTGTCGATTCGTTTGAGTTGCTCGACCAATACCGGAAGGTGATTTGGGGTGGTTTTGAGAATCTCCTTGGCTAAGCGGTCGAATTCTTCCGATTTTTTGTCCCCGTGTAGCTTGGACAAGCGTGCGACTTTCAGATCGCGAATGGCCTCGGCTAATTTTAGCGTCTCGGGTTTTTTCTCCTTCTGTTTACTACCTTCACCTTCGCTTGGCTTGGGCTTCTTGACCGGGGGAATCCGCATGGAGATTGGGAATCCGTCCGGTTTCTTGCCCGCACCGAGCAGGTTGTTGTTTCCCTGCCCATAGGAAATGCTACCGATTAACAGGTCACCGGCAGCTGCCTCGCTGGGGAGAGAGTTTGGGCGTTCGATGTAAATCCTCATTTGGCTGCCCTTGATTAACGTTCTTGAGGGAAAGCCGCTGCCGCCGGTCAATACGTTGTCCGGGTCAGTCTGAAACTTGAGCGACACTGGTTTGGCCAGCTTGAGGTCGAGGTTAAGTGGCATATCTTTGAGTTTCTTGAGATGCTTTAGCACATGATTGCGAACGTGAAATTTAAGAGTGTAGTCACCNTTGGTCAGGCTGGTGGTGCCACGACTGCCGCTCGACCCAGAGGCAACGAAGCGCTTGGACTTGTCGTACAGCATCCAGATCAGAGATTCCCAAGATTCATGGAACTGATCTTCCAGCGCGAGCGCCGGCTGCGGNGTGACGGAGGTTTTTTTACCTAAGCTGAACGAGTATGTCAGCTCCGCTTCGTAGATGGTGCGGTTGTTGGGGAGTGAGTCGCGCGAATCGATGAGNGGGCGAGTNTTGAAATCTTCCGGTGAGATGGCCTTTCGGATNGTGGAAAAACTGCCGCTTGGTGAGATGGATTCATTGCCGAGTGGTGCAGCGACATCCACCTGCGTGACGAGACGGCCCGAATCCAGATGCAGGTTGCGATTGTCGGGATTGATGCCATGAAAGGTAACGTCGACTTGAAGTTCGGTTTCCCCGAGGCTGGACCAGTATTGGGCTATCGTCATCTCGATCGTTCGGCCGCCGGTGACGGAGAAACTTTGAACCTTTGTTCCTTGGCCACGAACGGTGATGTACTGTCGGGTTCCGCTCTCGCTGAACGATTGCCCTGGTACCTCCTGCACAGTGTGCAATACAATTCGNCGGGTGCCGTCCATCTCGCCAGTGCGAAATACTACGTCAGCCCACGTCGTGCCTTGTGGGACTTCGAGNAAATTGCGNTCAATATAGCCGGGTGTNAGTCGTATTTTCTNGGACCAATGAATCGGCTGGGTGATGTCTACTGCCTCACCTTTTAGCACGGTAATCGGNACCCGGAAGACCGGGCCGCGTTCGGGGTGTTCGGCATCGTACCCGATCACCTCTGTGTAGTGCATCCCTGTGGTAAGTGATTGCGGATGNGTCTCCACGCTGAAATTGCGGCCGCCGTGCATTAGCACAACGTGCTTCGGGTGATCGACCCAGGAATCGGAGCACTCGAGGTTTATGCGCATCTCGAACGCGACCTTTTCGGCGTTATCGGCCTCCTCGTGAAATGTCGGCGTGACGACAATCGTTGAGGCNACGGCTCGGTCAGTGTTGTATGCCTCGCGCAGGTAAATGCCTCNGCCTCCTTGGCTGCGATTACTTACCACGAAGCGTAGGTTGTGATCTTTTGCGACCTTGTTAGTCTCGAGGTATTCGAATGCCTTGTCGACTTGCAACACGCCTCGGCCCTGCGCGAATCGCTCAACATTGGGTATCTGTTTTGCGGTGTTGACGATTGCCCGCCGGATGCGGTGTGGTGTCCATTTCTCATTTTGCTGCTTTAGACCAGACAGCAGCAGTGCAATGCCGCCGCAGGCGCTGGGAGAGGACATCGAGGTTCCGTTCATCATCATGTTGCCTTGCAGCGTCCAGTTGGACACGGGGGCGATTGCTCCGCCCGGCGCGCTGAAGTCNACNCCNAGATTGCCGTCAAAGGTCGGGCCTCGNGATGACCACGTNTACTGTATGGCCGGCAGGGTTTCGCGNAGTGAATATTGGGCCTCCATCATAGTTGGCGAGACGTACGCGCCGATCCCGAAAATGGCGGTGGTTGTGCCGCCCGGCGAGCCGACGGTTGAGAGGGCTGGGCCGCTGTTGCCGGCGCTGGCGACGAAGATCACGCCATGCTTGTTGACAATCTCCGAATATAATCCGGCGAGTCTTCCTCCGTTTGGATCCTGTGTCGGGCCTCCATAGCTCATATTGATCAATTGGCANTTGTTCTTCAGCACAGCGATAAGGCCGCGCACCTCGCCGGTCCCCATCGATGANCTGCCCATGCGTCGGTCGCCGATTTTCACCGATACGATCTGTGCCCCAGGCGCGATGCCGTTGAGCTCTGGTTTTTCTGGGTAGTTGGCTGCGACGATNCCGGCCACATGCGTTCCGTGCGCGCCAACATCGGTGACAATTGAGAGNNTGTCTCCATNGTTGTAGATGTTTAGCGCGAAGTTCATCATCGTCTGCTTGCCGAAGGTNGACCACTGCCGNTCGGCGNGGAAATTNGTCATCAGTTTCTCGTCGTCGAAATTGCCATCNTCATCNGTGTCNACTGCGGCCCGCCACGCNTTGCCGTCGTTGAAAACGATGCAGTCATAAATCGGTCCTGGATCGTCATAGTTGGCGTTGAGTGAGGCCAAAAGATCAATCTGNGCCTGCAACTCTGCGNGTTCCTTTTTCGTGTCNCCTTTGGGTGATGGATGTTTTTTTTCGAACTCCGCNAGTGCGGCCTGCAGGCNCGCTGCCCGTTCGCGTTGATGCTTGTCCCAATCCTTTTTTCGTTCTGATTTCAACCGGGAAACCAGACTGGCCGGGAATAACTCATAGGCGGCCTTTATGCCTAGTCTCCATTTGCCTGAAGGATTTTTCCAATCGTTCACGGGCTTCAGCGTCCGCCCTGTGAGCCCGGTCAATATGCCGTTCTTGACCTCGTGCANTGCCGAGGTATCCACATCGCCACTGCCAGANCCATCGACNACATCGACNACTTTGGGCCGCCCNTCGCTCGTTACCTGCAGGCCGGGCGCTCCTGGATCCACGCCGGTGTCAAANATGGCCACGGTGATCCCGCGACCGTCATAGTTTGGATATTGGTCAAGAAATCGCAGTGCNCCAGTCTCGGCTTTGGGCAAAATGCCCTGAAGTGGAAACGGCTTAGCAGAGGNAGGAGCTGCNCCGGGTTGTNTTTGAACAAGCACTGCGATGGCCAAGGTGGCTACCATGAATGTATGCGGTTTCATTATAAAGGGAGCGCAGCTTGGCCAAATGCCATGGGAACTCCAAGGGCAAATGTGCGGCTGGTCAAGTGCTGTTGCAGATTCCGTTTGTCGTCGAGCTGCTAGGGGGCCAAGATGGCGGTTCTCATGGAGAACACAGAGAGCATTATTTACCTTCTCATTGGTGCGTTGCTGGGAGGAGTGATCGGCTGGTTGCTTGGATCTCGAAAGGGCGCCCGTTCCGAGGCCGAAAGTCAGGCGGCTGAGAAGCAGCTCGAACAGCTTAGGGTGCAGTCCGCCGAACAATTGGCCGCGCTTAAGGAGTCTTTCAAGGCTTTAAGTGCAGACGCCCTTAAGGAAGCGCAGCCTGAATTGGTACGTTTGGCCAACGAAACGCTGGGAAAATTTCACGAGACGGCGAAGGGTGACCTTAATACAAGCAAGGAGGCCGTGGCCAAGCTAGTTGCGCCACTAAAGGAGAACCTTGAGGCATACCAGAAGCGTTTGTACGAGAGCGAAAAAAACCGGAATACCCAGCTTGGTGCATTGCGTGAACAACTGGATACATTAAGCGCGCACAGCAGGACGCTTTCGGACGAGACGGAGCAGTTGCGCATGATACTCAACTCTAGTCAGGCGCGTGGCCGTTGGGGTGAGGCGACCTTGCGTCGAGTCGTGGAGGCAGCGGGGCTTAGCAGTCACTGTGATTTCAGTGAACAGTCCGGTTCTGCCGAGGGTCGTCCAGACATGATCGTGCATCTTCCAGGAGGCCGCCACATTGTGGTCGATGCCAAGACGCCTGACTTATCATTCCTCGACCAATTGGAATCNGGTGATGCCGCGCAGCGGAGGCTTGCAATTGAGCAGCACGGAAAAAAAATGAGGGATACTATCAAGGCGTTGGCCGACNGAAATTACCCNCAGCANATAGANGGCGCACTAGATTGTGTGGTGATGTTTGTTCCGGCNGAGTCGCTTTTTAGTGCTGCCCTCGAGGGNGATCCAGATCTGATTGTTTGGGCTGCCGAACGGCGTATCACGATGGCCACCCCGACATCGCTGATCGCGTTGCTGAGTTCTGTGAAGGTCAGTTGGCAATACCACACACAGTCCGAAAACGCCAGGGCTATTGCCGAGGCGGCTCAAGAACTATACGGCCGATTGGGTGTATTTCTTGGCCATTTTGAGAAAATTCGGAAGGGAATAGAACAAGCTGGCAAGGCTTATAACGCCGCTGTAGGTAGCTATGAGAGGTCGGTACGGCCAAGCGGCGAGCGGGTTAACAAACTGCAGGTTGGTGAGACGGGAGGGAATGGGCTGCCCAATGTTGAGCCGGTCAAGGAGGTTCTGAGAACACTTCCCGATACGAGTGAAAACGAAGACAGCCAATCCTTCTCCGGCTTAGTTTGACCAAGCTTATTGTTAAGTTCTATTTTCCTCGTGTTTGGGGATAGGCGGGAGGCCAAGCGCCATAAAAAAAGGCANAACGAGGAAAGCTGCGCCTACCCAAAAAGGTATAGAGCTGCCGAATTTCCAATATAGGAGCCCGCCAATGATTGGCCCGATGGCGCGGCTAAGCGAACCGAGCGAACGAAACACACCCAAGGAAAGCCCCTGCCGGTCTGCGGGTGTGTAGCGCGACACTAGCGAATTAAGCGATGGCATCGTCATGCCGCTACCAGCGGTCATCAGGAGCAGTCCGCCGTATAGCATTGNCGTACTCGCAGTGTTNCCAATAATGAGAAATCCGGGAAGCGTACTGCAGACTCCGAACAGTGCCGTTCGCCGTTCCCCTACGCGCTTAATAAGCTGACGNGCAACACCTCCTTGGAAAAAAATNAGAGACATACCGATAAAGACGAACATCCATGCTATATCGCCCGGTTTGAATCCGAGCTTCTGTGTGGCAAAGAAGGTGAGAGTAAACTCCACTGACGAGAAGGCGCTCCAATAGGCGAAGTACATAAGGTTGGTCCGGGCAACTCCCGGCAGGTGAATGCGGCGGAGCTGCGCAAACGGATTGAAACCGCGCTTGGTCGAGTTTTGACCGCGTTTTTCCGATGGTAGACTTTCGGAAAGGCAAAAAAGGATCAGCCCCCAGTTGACCGCAGCAATCACAAGTGCAATGACNGCNGGGCCTGAGAAGGGATGAAGAGTTAGTCCAACCGTCGCTTGGNCCGGCTCTACCATTTGCCAGTTATGGGCAACTCCGCCGATGGCCGGACCAAGAACGAATCCTAGGCCTAGCGCTACACCAATAAGGATCATGCCTGAGGCTCGGTTTTTGTCGGTGGTTATGTCGGCTGCCACTGCTGAGGCGGTGGAGATATTTCCAGCCATGATNCCACCCAGTAATCGGCTCACNACAAGCANTGNAAAGCTCCCGGCAAANACCCANATCAGNTTTGCCAGAACGATGCCGCCGAGTGTAAGGACGAGCACTGGCCGTCGGCCGTGCCGGTCGGAGTAAGCACCCCAGATTGGAGCAAAGACAAACTGAAGAATCCCATAAAGGGAACCCAAAACTCCGCCGAAGAGTGTCGCCACAGCATTTTCATCATCACCTGCAAAACGCTCTAGCCATATTTTCAGCCAGCCGATAAGGCTATTTTCGCCCTCCAACTCAAGGTAGTAGTCGAGCATCGCCGGAAAGAGCGGAAAAATAATCGAGAATCCGACCACGTCGATGAACACGGTCAGGAACACGATGAACAGGGTGGGTTTNTTCATCCGGCAACAATCGGCGTCGTCGATGGCGCGGGTCGCGCAGTCTAGGGCAGCCGGTTCACAATACAACGCCTTTCCACGTTGTTAGCAAATAACAATAAGATCTGACGTTCATCCTACCCAAGGGCATAATTGTAGGCGGCCTTGAGTTGCTCGACCGATTTTTCCCAGTTGAGCAGTGAGTGAAACCGCTCGTGCCCGAGTCGGCCCATCCGCTCACGCTCCTCGGGGTCNTCCAGCAAATCCGCGATCGCTTGACCAAGCGCCTGCGCGGAGTTTTCTGGAACATACNTAGCTGCGTCGCCAGCGGAGAAGCGCCCCTCCTTCAAGTCGAACATTACCTGTGGTTTCGCAAAGGTCATATACTCNAGTACCTTGTTCATCGTGCAATGGTCATTGTACGGGTTAATTGGGTCACTTGACACGCCNAGATCCATCGTCTGTAGTGCAGTGAACAAGAANTCATTCGACACACGGCCGGGCAGGTCGATGAANTCGATTAGGCCAAGCTCGTTGCGCAGCGCTACTAGTTTGTCGTACTCTGGGCCGGAGCCCATCAGCAAAAATTGGATGTCGTCCCGTCCAGATATNTTAACAAGATGATGCGCTNCTTCGATGATATAGCGTACTCCGTCGGCNTTGCCCATCACGCCTACATAGCTAACGAGATGCTTCCGCGTTTTTTTTAGAGCTGGCTCCGGCTCTGCACGCGTGTCAGTAATTTTCGGCGCGGTGCGAACGACAAAAACGTTNTCTGGCACCTGTCCGCCGCGGCTAAGGGCAATGTTGCGCACTGACTCATTTGTAGCAATCACTACATCGGCAAAAAAATGAGTCGCCCATTCTGCTGCGCGCACGGCCCAATACAGTAGACCGCGCTTGCCAAATTTGGCTTCGAACATCTCCGGGCAGATGTCGTGCACATCGTAAATGATCCGCGTTCCTGTGAGTTTGTAGGGAGCGGCGACAAGAAACAACAGATCGGGCGGATTGCAGAGATGCACGATGTCGAACCGATGCCGTCGCCATGCTTTCCATAGCAGCTTAAATTCCCCCCACAACGCTGAGCTATATTCGCGTAAAAAGCCGCCGACCTCACNNGCCTCNTCGCTGATCCAGTGCCGGTAAACTTGGATGNCATCGATGACCTCTTCCGNTTCATTGAAACCGCGCATTTGCGGGCAGATCACGACAACCTCATAGCCTGCATCGCGTAACGCACACGATTGCTGCCAGACGCGGCGGTCGAGCGGCACCGGAAGGTTCTCGACGATGATGCAGACACAGGGCTTCTCTTTGTTCACCAGCAGAATCCTTCGTAACGGGCCGGCAGGTTGCGCAANTCCGGCCAGCCGTTCACATCGAGCACTGTATGATTGTCAGTGATTAAGGGCCGCAATGTCTGTATGTCGACGCATTGCTGCGCTGCGATCACGAGGCCCGATTGGCCAAGCGCGACAGCAAGGTCATCCGTCAGCAACGAGGCTAGGTGCGGCATTTTCTCNTCGATCACTCGCTTGTTGGTGCCGATTAGCTTGGCCAAGTTTAGTTGCGGATCGTAAATGGTCAGCTCGTANCCGNGACCAATCAAGTGCTGAGCGATTTCAACCATCGGGCTTTCTCTGAGATCGTCAGTATCACTTTTAAATGACAGCCCAAGCAGGGTCACTCGTCCTTTCGCAAGATGTTTGGCCAGCTCGATGAGTTTTGCTAGGTGTGCTTCGTTGCTGGGTAGTAAGCTGTTCATCAAGGGCAGTTCTACGCCACCTCGCCTACCTTCATGCAATAGGGCGCGGACATCTTTTGGTAGGCAGGAACCACCGAAAGGATTGCCTGGACGCATGTAGTATGGTGAGAGATTTAGACGTGTGTCTTGGCAGAGCAGTCGCATCACCGACTGCGAATCAACTCCCAAACTTTTGGCAATGCGGCCGATTTCATTGGCGAAGGTCACCTTTGTTGCATGAAAAGCGTTGCAGGCGTACTTGACCATCTCGGCACAGGGCCAGCTTGCCGACGGTGTCTTTTTGCCGAAGAGAGGCGCTAGTTCGCTAGGAAACGCTAATCCGTTTTGAGTTCCAACGACCGCCAGCGATGGATCGTCGAAATCGGCCACAGCTGTGCCTTCACGTAGGAATTCCGGATAAAAAAACAGGCGTATTTTTCCCGATTTAAGCAAATCTTGGAGCAATTCATCAGCAATTTTCTGGGTGTTGCCAGGGAGCATCGTGCTGCGCAAGACAATGTCATGTGATTTGTCAGAGGTACGCACTGCATTTGCGATCTGCTCAACAACCTGAAGAACGTACTTCAGGTCGAGTTCGCCGCTTTCGGTAGACGGCGTACCGACGCAAACAAGCGATACATCGGTTTCAGCCAAGGCTTCAGAGTGGTTTTGTGTGGCTGAGAGTAGGCCTTTTTTCGCAGCCGTGGCAAGAAGGTCGCCCAGACCAGGCTCGACGATTGGCGATGTTCCATCGGCGAGCGATGCGACTTTTTCGGCCTGTAAGTCGACGCCTACGACGGTGTGTCCCTCCCTAGTGAGACACCCGGCGGTGACCGCTCCGACATAGCCGAGTCCGAAAACAGAGACCCTCATTTCAGGGCCGCAGGCTAGGAGTCAATGCGCGAAAACGCAAGGCCAAGCCTTGAAACTTGAAACTTGAAACTTGAAACTAACCAATCCGTGTGACTTTGTGCGGTACGGCACGGACTCAGATATGATTACGTTTTTAAAGGGAAACCTGACCGATGCGTTGCCAACTCAGGCGGTGGTTGAGGTCAACGGCATTGGCTATGAATTACTGATCCCGCTTTCTTCGTTCGAAAAACTTCCTCCGCTCGGCCAGAAGGTGACACTCAAGACTCAACTCGTTGTGCGCGAGGACTCACAGACGCTTTACGGTTTCGCGACAGATGCCGAGCGGGAGTTATTTCGGCTGATCCAGGGGGTGAGTGGCATTGGGCCGAGGCTGGCGCTAAATGTTCTGAGTGGGATGGATGTTGCGGCGTTCAAGGGTGCAATCGCATCAGGTGATGTGAAACGGCTCTCAAGCATCAGTGGCATAGGGAAAAAAACTGCCGAGCGAATGGTTCTCGAGTTGAAGGATAAACTAGGCCCATCTACCGGCACGGCCGGGATGCTTGGCCAAGCGGCTTTATCGCAAGACAAGACTATGGCTGACACAGAGGCGGCACTTGAGGCGCTGGGCACAAAATCGGGTGAGGCACAGAAGGCTGCGCAAGCCGCCCGGGCTATGCTTGGTCCTCAAGCCACCGTCGAGGAGTTGGTGAGAGCTGCACTCAAGGGTGGGAAGTGATTATACGTTGAGCGAATCTGTCGTCATACCTAACAGGGCTTCGCTTGGTCAACGGCTTGCAGCGTCGATTGTGTACGTCCTGCTAAGGCTGCTGCGTTTAACCTGGCGCATCCGATTTTCAGATCCGCATGGTGTGTTGAAAGCCGGCCGCGACGAGCCATTCATTATATGTGTTTGGCACAATCGACTTACGTATGCGACGTATGTTTATAGTGAAAGCATCAAGCCGGTCAGCT
>PBKH01000011.1 GCA_002721375.1 Verrucomicrobiales bacterium | reverse complement strand
GGGGGGTAAACCAGATGTCCATCTGGCCCTAGAGGGATCCCCAAGGCAACCCACCCAAGAAGCATTAAGGTCCAAAATATGCAGAAAATTATACTGAAAGGCAGCATCGTCGCGATCAAAGTTCCCATCCCACCCTTGGGAGCTATATTTTTCATAAAAGCCAGCAGTATGACCATGTAAGGATTAAGTGGAGTGATGCAGTTCGTTACTGAATCGCCAATCCGATAGGCGCATTGCGTTAGTTCTGGCGCAATGCCAACCATCATGAACATGGGAATAAATATTGGCGCGAACATGGTGTACTTTGCCGACATTGACCCAACAAACATGTTGAAGCACATCGTCATCAAAATAAAGGCAACCAGCAGTAATGATGTTGGCAAATTCGCACGCCCGAGCNCCTGACCGCCAGCCATTGCCAACATCTTGTCTAGCCCCGAATATTTGAAATGCTCAACAAACTGCCCGGCAAAAAACGCCATTACGATGATNGAAGCCATCCCTGCCATTGATTCCGTGAGCAATCGCGTCACATCACGGTCATTGCGAATTTTATTTTGTATTACACCATAAACTATACCCGGAATAATAAAGACAATGAAGACAAGCGGTACAATTGCATCAACCCAGCGAGGGAAAATGTTTTCGGATGGGATGAATANATGCCCATCCTTCTCAATTGNACCTTCCGGCTTTCCGTATCCATCCTTCACTTCTATTAACTCAACCGTGATTATCTGATCAGGGTTGGTGGATGATTCAATTTGATAGGTATACAGTGGCGAGCCGGGCACAAGAATCATAGCTATCACCCCCACCAACCCCGCGGCAAAAACACCGGTCGCAATCTTAAGTGCTCGCCAATCTTCTGCAGACAGTTTCTGTGATTCAAGATCGCCTGCATCTATTGGAATAGGGCCACCCTCGTCTGCAGATTTGGTTGCNAGTCGTTTCTCCACAATCACGTCAGCCACAAACCAACCAATGCCGGTCATCGCAACGGTTGAGGCTATCATAAACCACCAGTTACACGCTGGGTTTAATTGATATGATGGCTCAATCACCTGAGCCCCTCCATTTGCCAAACCGGCCAGCATTGGCTCTAGACTGGTGATGAATAAGTTAGCGTTGAATCCGGCCGCGACGCCNGCAAATACCGCCGCCAANCCAGCCAAAGGGGCACGCCCAACAGCTTTGTACAGCGCGGCAGCAAGGGGAGGTAGAATTATATAGCCAGCATCGGAGGTGAGNGANGACATNATTCCCATGAAAACCACCGCAGGAGTTAGTAGTCGCGCAGGTACGATCATTAGCANTGCCTTAAGTGCAGCNCCTATGAATCCTGTTCTCTCGGCAATGCCAATACCAAGCATCCCCACCAGAACGATACCCAATGGTGCGAAGTTGATAAAATTGTCCACAATACTTGAAACAGCCCAGAACAAGCCATCTCTGGTCAAAATGTTTTTTGCCTCGAAGGTGCGACCGNTCTTAACCCATTTAACCCCAGACGGAGATTTTCCNGGAGCTTGTTCAATGAAATCAATTTGTTCCGGCCGGCTTTCCTCTACCACCCACTCAGTTTGGGCAGCGACTGCAGATGCAATCATCACGATCACCGTNCCTATGAGAAACAGTGTGGCTGGGTCGGGTAAGCGGTTCCCAATCCGTTCTATCCACGCAAGCCACCCCCCAGTGGAGAGGGAATTGGTTAAAGGTCCGCTTTTCTTCATCGGCTGGTGAAAAAAAAGTATTTTGCCCTGACAGTCCATCAGGTCAATTCTCGATTGCTTTTTAGTCCTGCCGGGGCCAAAGTTTGTTCAAGAAAATGAGGTTCAAGCACCTAATTCTAATCTTTGCAACTATTCCAATNCTGGTTGCGCCTCTTGCCCATGCTGTCGATCTTTCCNCAAAACAAAGCGGGAANATCGCTCGTGTTGTTGGATTCCTCCTGTCTCANACTCACTTTAAGCGCGCTCCTCTCGATGACGAGATTTCGAAGTTATTCCTNCGTAAATATATGGAATCGTTGGACTACAGCCGTATGGTGTTTCTGCAGTCGGACTATAAAGAATTCGAAGCTAAATACGGCACATTACTGGACAACCTCACCAAACGTGGCGATGTTACACCGGCATACGAAATTCATAAGCGCTATTTCACTCGTCTCAAAACTTCNCATGACTGGCTTAAGGAAATCATTTGGACAGATTTCGATTTCACGGTTAAGGAGTCTTTTACACCTGATCGATCGAAGTCGGATTGGCCCACCTCAGAAGCAAAGGCACGTGACCTTTGGCGCAAGCGGATAAAATATGAAATCCTTGGGACACGCCTCAGTAAACGCCGCGGAGTCGAAGCCATGAAGGCCAACTCCAGTAATGATGATAAGGTTATCAAGAAATCTGACGGCACAATGGTAAAGCCATACGACATCAAGAAAGAGAAGGAAAAAATATTGCGACGTTACGATCGCTTCCTGCGAACGCGCACTGAAATGGATTCCGGTGATGTNCTCCAAACGTATCTGACCGCCCTTTCAAACGGCTATGATCCGCACTCTGACTATTTTAGCCCGATTGAGGCGGAAAACTTTGAGATTAACAATATCAAGCTTTCGCTTACCGGCATTGGCGCAAGGCTTCAGTTAGACGATGGATATACCAAGNTAATCGAGCTGGTCCCAGGCGGGCCAGCTATCCGAAGCAAAAAGCTTAAGCCAGGGGACCGAATTATTGCTGTCGCACAAGGAGAAGAAGGCGAGCCGGTGGATGTCATAGAGATGGAGCTCGACAAGGTTGTCGACAAAATACGCGGCGAGAAAGGAACTCTTGTGCGCCTCACTGTTATTCCAGTTGACGCTGCCGATGAAAGCGAAACGCGAGAAGTGAGACTCATACGTGACAAAATCGAACTGACCGAGAGTCTTGCCAAAGGTCAAATCATTGACTACCCGGAAGAAGATGGAAATCGCCCGCGTCTTGGCATCATCGATCTACCTCAATTCTACAAAGACTGCGCCCGTGACGTTGGCCTAATCCTCAAACGTTTTCAGCAAGAACAGGTCTCCGGAGTCGTTCTTGACCTTCGGCGTAATGGAGGNGGNNTACTTCCAGAGGCTGTCAAGTTGGCCGGGTTATTCATCGAGCAGGGCCCAATGGTGCAAGTCATAGACAGTAGGCGAAAAAAACAAATCCTACAAGATAACGACTCTCGAATTGGCTACGATGGCCCACTGATCGTCTTAGTCGGAAAACTTAGTGCATCCGCTTCTGAAATCGTAGCAGCAGCGCTTCAGGACTACGAGCGCGCCCTCATCGTTGGCAGCCTTTCCACTCACGGGAAAGGGACTGTTCAAACTATCATGCCTCTTAACAAATGGGTGAATCTTCCTGACTCTGGCAAACTCAAATTAACCATTCAGAAATTTTACCGCGTAGCCGGAAGCACGACACAGAAGCAAGGGGTTACCCCAGACATCATCTTACCCACTCCATATGANTACATGGAAATTGGTGAAGCCACTCTTCCTAACAGCCTTGATGCTGATCACACCCAAAAACTTAAATACAACACATTAGATCGTGTTGCCGAACATGTTGAATTGCTTACGAAGCTCTCCAGTAAACGAATTGNGNTTGATAAGGATTTCTCATACATCCTTCAGGATATAGAGACCTTAAAGGANCGANTAAAGGACAGATCCNTTTCATTAAACGAGANCGATCGACTAGCCGAAAAGGATGAAGAAAAGGCAAAACGTGAAGCGCGAAAGAAGGAACGCAAGTCTCGTGGTCAAGCCCAAGAAACCGTCTACGATCTAACCATTAAGATGATCCAGACTAATACCAAGCTTGGAGAGGAAGTCGAAGATGAAGAAAAGCCTTTGCGTTTAGAGGAAAAGCCCGAAGACGGGGAGGAGNNAATTGAAGATGAAGATGAAATAAAGCTCGACCCACATCTTCGTGAAACTCTTCAAATCCTACACGACTACATCAAGCTGCTAGACCCAAATAAACAAATAGCAGCCAGGAACGAGGTGAATGATGCTTTAGGCGGTAACGAACGGTAACGAATATTNCCCCCCTAAAGCCCATCCGGATTGAGCGGACCACAAGTGCGCTCAATTTGTTTCCTAATGCGACCGTTACTAGCAACCACGGAGTATGTGTACTTGCCCTTTTTGCGGGGCATTCTCCAGAATTCGCCACCAGCACATTCTACAATTAGGCCGCCTGCGGCAATGTCCCACAGTCTAACTTTAGACTCTATATATCCATGAAAACGTCCGGATGCCACATAGGTCAAGGCTAAGGTTGCTGAGCCCATTATGCGCGGTTTGCGAATCTTTGGAACCAACTTAGAGAAATACGGCATCATATAATCGAAGGTTTTCCTGTCCTTGGCAAAGCCGATGCTTAGCAGTGACTCTCTCAACCCGCCATCG
This sequence comes from Verrucomicrobiales bacterium, assembly GCA_002721375.1. Classification (GTDB taxonomy): domain Bacteria; phylum Verrucomicrobiota; class Verrucomicrobiia; order Limisphaerales; family UBA1096; genus UBA1096. The sequence continues at coordinate 43,112 of PBKH01000011.1, read as the reverse complement.
TTCACGTGAATTTTGCTGCCGTTCAATTTTGCTGCCTGCCCTCGAATGGCTGTCCACAGTTCGTTTGTGAAAGGATCATAAACTNCACCAATGATACTTTCGTAATTCTCCCCGTATCTATTGAACTTGGTCAAACGTTGCTGTAGTGCGATTGACACACAGGCGTGAGGNATGCCGTATGCAAAATTCACTGTGCCGTCGATTGGATCGACGACCCAGCGCAGCTCACTCTCAACATTGCCAGCACTNTCCTCTTCTCCAAGAATGGCAATTTCCGGATGCTCTCGAACCAGTAGAGCCTCAATNCTGCGCTGGCATCGTACGTCCAATTCCAGCTTGATATCACGCTGGGTGGATTCGTTAACATCCTTCTCCACCATGAGGTTGCGCTTCATTAGAGTTCCGGCTGATTGTGCTGCCTTCACTGCAGTAGCAAGCAGTTTTTTCTTTTGCGCAGCAGTCATAAGTCCGAAAGGCTTTGAAGTGCCTCATTAATTTGGTCACGCTTGTTCCGCCANTCAACGAGTCGTTCGCGCTGTTCCTCAAGCACTTCGACTGGAGCACGTTCTGTGAACTTCGAGTTATTCAGTTTAGACTCAACTTTACCAACTTCCTTTTCGATTTTTTTCAACTCCTTAGCCAAGCGATCTCGCTCGACATCAAAATCAATCAACCCTTCAAGCGGTAAAAACAGGTCTCCCATACTGGATGTGATCCGCGGAGTCCCTTTCGGGACTTTAGAACCAATAGTAATTGACTCTGCGTTGAGTAAAATCTTGATGACTTCAATCTCATAATCGTCCAACTCCCCCACAGGCTTAAAGCAATAGCCGATCTTTTTGTTGAACGGAATGTTGTAAGCCGCTCGAAGATTACGTCCCTGCGTTACCAATTCATGCTTAGCCTCAATCAATCGGTCAACAGTNTCATCCAGACCGTATAATTCACAAAAAGCAGAATCAAAAGTCTTGGGCCACTTAGCGGTCATGATCGTTTGGCCGCCCTGGTCGTCCGGCATTTCTCTCGAAAAACCAAGCCCATGCCAAAGCTCCTCGGTGATAAATGGAAGGAAAGGATGAAACAACCGTAGGGTGTTACCCATTACGAAATCAACCACTGCGAGAACGTTANCTTTACGAGCGGAGTCCTCACCAAAGAACGTCGCCTTACAGGACTCGATGTACCAGTCACAATACTCACTCCAGAAAAACCGGTAAAGCGTTGCCGTCGCCTCTGTGAAACGATACCCCNCAAANGCCGCAGTAACTTCCTCAATAGCTTTACCAAGCCTCAGTAAGACCCAACGGTCGTCGCTGGTCAGCAACTCCGGACGAATTTCTCCCTCCGTCTCGCCGCCCTGCATTTGGCGAAACCTACANGCGTTCCAAAGTTTATTGCAAAAATTTCGTCCAAGCTCGACGTCCTTTTCATCGAACAACACATCCTGGCCAAGAGGGGCGCTGCGCATTGTNCCAAAGCGCAAGGCATCCGCACCATACTTAGAGATTAACTCAAGCGGNTCAGGTGAATTCCCAAGGCTCTTGGACATCTTCCTCCCCTTCTTGTCTCGAATAATCCCAGTAAAGTAGACGTTGCGAAACGGCAAGTCTCCCATCCACTCATATCCGGCCATAATCATCCGTGCCACCCAGAAAAAGATAATATCAGGGCCCGTTACCAGATCGGTTGTGGGGTAAAACTTCTTGAGAGTTTCTGTCTTTTCGGGCCAACCCATAGTAGCAAATGGCCACAACCAAGAGCTGCACCATGTGTCGAGGACATCGGGATCCTGTTCCCAACCCTCTCCCTTGGGTGCATCGAGGGCACAATGAACNTCCTCACCGCGATACCACACCGGGATGCGATGCCCCCACCATAGCTGGCGACTTATGCACCAATCCTGAAGCCCCCCCATCCAGTAATTATAAGTTTTTGACCAGCGGTCAGGATAAAACTTCATAGAACCGTTGGCCACACAGTCACGGGCTTGTTTTTGGCTTGGATACTTGAGGAACCATTGTTTTGACAAGCGCGGCTCAATCGGAACATCGGCACGTTCACTAAACCCTACATTATTCTTATAGTCCTCCTGTTTGATTAACGAGCCAAGCACTTCAAGTCGAGCGGCGGCGACTTTACGAGCCTCGAACCGATCCATTCCATTGAGCTCAGCACCTGCAAGTTTATTCATTTTACCGNTGGCCGCNATGACCTCAATGGCTTCCANCNCATTGCGCTGGCCAATCTCAAAATCNACCTTATCGTGAGCAGGTGTCACCTTTAGCACNCCNGTCCCAAACTCAATGTCAATATGTTCATCNGCTACAATTGGTAAATGCGCTTGGTTTTCGACNGGTAGCGGCCGGATNGCATGCTTGCCAACCAGNTGACCATAGCGNGANTCTTTTGGGTTCACAGCAAAAGCNGTNTCGCCGGGAATTGTCTCTGGTCGCGTGGTGGCAATTTCCAGCCACGTACCCGGCTCCTCGACCACCTGGACCTTGAAATAGAAGAGCTTGCTGTTTTGCTCCTTCATGATGACCTCCTCGTCAGAGAGGGCCGTCAACGATTTTGGACACCAATTCACCATCCGTTTGCCACGATAAATATGTCCTTTTTCATAGAGGTCTACAAAGACCCGCTGAACGCACCGGGTATATTCCTCATCCATCGTGAATCGCAGACGCGACCAATCACAGCTCGCACCCAATTTTTTCAACTGGTCAATGATTATCCCGCCATGTTTTTCCTTCCATTCCCATATGTGCCCCAACAGTCTGTCTCGCCCCATGTCATCGCGATGCCGCATGATCTGCTCCTTAATCAACTTTCGCTCCACCACACTCTGCGTGGCGATACCGGCGTGATCCGTTCCCGGAAGCCATAACACCTCCTTGCCATCCATTCGCGCCTTGCGAGCTAGGATGTCCTGAATTGTATTATTTAGGACGTGCCCCATGTGCAGCACCCCAGTGACATTGGGGGGTGGAATGACAATGGAGTAAGCAGGCCTGGATTCGCTCACCCGGTCGGGGTTTGCTGTAAAACAATCATTCTCCAGCCAAAACGAATACCACTTCTGCTCAACTGTTCGCGATTCGTAAGCCTTGGAAATTTCCGTCATCGAATAAATAAGAAGTGACCCAGATTTATTTTTTCAGCAACCGGTACTCGATGCTGTCAAGAAGCGCCTGAAGGCTGGCTTCGATAATGTTCTCGTTTACCCCCACGGTATACCAGCGTTCCCTTCCATCTGTAGATTCGATCAACACACGAGTCTTGGCCGCGGTGCCATATGCTCTGGAGGAGTTCAGTATCCGAACCTTATAGTCTGTAAGCTTCACCTTCTTAAGTTCGGGATAAAAACCGCGCAGTGCGTTCCGTAACGCCTGATCCAGCGCATTCACAGGGCCATCCCCATCAGCCACCGTATGCGCGGTTTTATCTCCGACACGCACCTTCACCGTTGCCTCACAAACGTGCTCTGATGTGTCCCCGCGCATAGATACGTGATAAGCCTCAAGAGCAAAAACTGGCTCAACATTTCCAAGCGCCTTACGTATAAGTAATGCAAGTGAACCCTCTGCACCCTCGTAGTCGTAGCCCAAATGTTCTTGTACTTTAACCCTGGCGAGTATGGATTTTAGTTCCGGTGTATCGTTGTCAATACGAATGCCCATCTCCTGAGCCTTCATCACGATATTACTGCGTCCTGCAAGATCACTAACGAGAATGCGGCGTTTGTTGCCAACCACATTTGGATCGGCGTGCTCGAAACTGTGCGCCACCTTTTGGACAGCGTTCACGTGCATGCCTCCTTTGTGGGCGAAAGCCGTTCCACCTACCCACGGCTGACGTTGATCCGGAATTATATTGGCCACCTCATCCACGAAACGAGATAGATCTCGAAGTTTCTTAATACGCCCCTTCGGAATAGAACGTCGGCTCATCTTTAACAAGATATTAGGAATCACACTGGTAAGATTACAGTTTCCAGTCCGTTCGCCGTATCCATTAATGGTGCCCTGCACTTGTGTTGCGCCATGTTCAACAGCGGTTACGGCATTGGCCACAGCCAGTCCGATATCGTTGTGGGTGTGGATGCCAACCTGACAGGAGAGCTCTTTTTTCGCGACTGAGGTGATTGTTGCCGTCTCACTCGGAAGCGAACCGCCGTTGGTGTCACATAAAACAACAAAATCCGCACCCGCTTCCTCGGCCGCCTTCCACGTAGCCATTGCATATTCCGGATCGTCCTTGTAACCATCCAGCGCATGCTCTGCGTCGTAAATCACCTTACGCTTGTTCTGTTTTAGAAACGCAATCGTGTCGGCAATCATTGCAATATTTTCCTTTGGTGTAGTACGCAACACCTCCTTCACATGCAGCAGCCAAGTCTTGCCAAAAATTGTGACCACTGGCGTTTTTGCGTCTAAGAGCAGTTTTACCTGCGGATCGTCTTTAACTGCTATCTTTTTGCGACGTGTCGACCCGAAAGCGGCAATCTGAACATTCTTCCACTTACGCTTAGCCGCTTCCTTAAAGAACTCTATATCCTTAGGATTGCTTCCCGGCCAACCTCCTTCCACATAGTGAACACCAAAGATGTCCAATCTCTCGGCAACACGCAGTTTGTCAGCAACCGAAAAACTTACCCCCTCACCTTGCGTTCCATCACGCAAGGTCGTGTCATAAATTTCCACCAATTTCTTCATCAAAGGGCTAATCTTCTCGCCAAGGCCGGTAATTTCTAAAGCCTCAGGTCAAGCTACACCAGCACCAAAAATTAAACGCTTGCCTAATACCTACAGTTCCCCCTCAAAATTTAGCTGACGCAAAGCCTCATAGAGCACCAGCGCCACACAATTGGAGAGGTTTAACGACCTTGCTTCATCGTTGAACATCGGAATTCGAAGCCACCTTTCCCCTGCATCGCGGCAGAGCGACTCTGGCAGCCCAAGTGTCTCACGCCCAAAAACGAGGTAGTCCCCTCTATGAAAATCTGCATTAGCATAACGGGTCGGACCGCCAGACTCGATCATCCACAACTGACTCGCATCTGGCACATTCGCGGCAAATTCAACCCAGTTTGACCAACGGGTCCACTCNACATGCTGCCAGTAGTCCATCCCAGCACGCCTCAGGTTCCGATCCTCCAATGTAAAACCAAATGGCTCTACTAAATGAAGATGCGTATGAGTAGAGGAACAAAGGCGCGCAATATTNCCNGTGTTGGGTGGGATCTCAGGCTCTACNAAGACTACATTAAACCGACAATCAGGCATGATTATCAATTGNCATTAATTTTGCGATACATNACCTTCCATAATATTAACCCGTGAGCTGGCGCGGTCTGGCCCGCCTTAGTTCTGTCACGCGATTTCAAGATCTTCCGCACATCGGTTGGTTGAAGTTTGCCTGCACCAACCTCGACAAGAGTCCCAACAATNCCTCGACACATCTTATATAAGAAACCAACCCCCTCGATTACCCATGTAAGCTCCGTCCCTTTCTTGTNTAANTTGCACTCGGTCACGGTGCGAACTGTGGAACGCATCTCGTACTCGCGCTTGACGGCAAAGGCTCGAAAATCATGTTCACCAACGAAATATTTTGCACCTCTCTTCATCCGGTCAAAATCCAGTTCCTTGGGAACATGCCAAGCGGTATAACGAAAAAGAGGGTTCATCACCGGATGATTCCAGATTATATACCGATACTGTTTTCCCGAAGCATTAAACCGCGCATGAAAACTTTTCGGCACTCGTTTTACATCCANCACTCTTACATCATCAGGNAGGAATGCATTCAAAGCCAAGCGNAACTTTCTTATCTCAATCCGAAATTCTACCGTCGGTATTTCCACATGTGCCACCATGCCGCGAGCATGGACCCCAGTATCTGTTCGGCTTGAACTGTGAACTCGCCCTGCTCCAGGAAATAGTCTCTGCAAAGCCGCCTCGACCTGCTGTTGGACTGTAACCTCACTATTCTGCACCTGCCAACCCTTGTAGTGAGTTCCATCATAGGCAACTGTCAACTTAAGTTTTAAGGCATCCATAACGATTACACCAAGCTGTCCAGATAACCTTGAAGCAATATAGCTGCTGAGATGGCATCCACATTTTGGCGCTTCTTATTTTTCTTTACCCTTCCCTGCGTTAGAACACGATTTGCCTGAACCGAGGTTAAGCGCTCGTCAAGTNTCTTGATCGGGACAGCGATGCTTTTTTTCAACACAGCCTCAAATTCGCGAACCTTGATTGNGGCATCCCCATAACTGCCATCCATGTTNCGAGGCATCCCTAACAGAACNAGTTCNACCTCATGCTCCATCAGTAGCGACTTGAGCTTNTCGAGNAAACTGGAAAANGGTTCAGCTGAAATGAACTCCAGCGGCTGCGCGATCATTTTCAACTCATCGCTAATCGCAATGCCCATCCTAACTGTACCGTGATCTATTGCGAGTACTCGCATGGTTCAAAGCGACTTCATCACCTTGGTCGCAGCAGCAATGGTCTTTTCAATCGCAAACTCATCGTGCGCAGCGGAAACAAATCCAGCCTCAAATTGNGATGGAGCAANATAGATTCCCTCTTCAAGCATACCGTGAAAATATTTCGCGAACTTTTCACGATCNCTTTTCAACGCATCGCCCATATTCTCCACCGANCCGGNGGTAAAAAAGCAACAGNACATCGAACCGATTCGATTAAGNTGNACNCCCACACTTGCCGATTTGGCCGCATCAGCCAACCCATNCGATAGCATNTGNCTAAGCCGCTCGATTTTTTCATATACNGCACCATCCGCCAGTGCTTCAAGAACCGANATTCCGGCCGACATAGCTAACGGATTACCGCTAAGTGTTCCCGCCTGATAGACCGGGCCNTCCGGAGNTAGACAGTCCATTATTTNACTGCGTCCACCTAACGCACCCACNGGCAACCCNCCACCTATCACCTTTCCGAAACAGCTAAGGTCAGGCANGATGCCGAATCTACCCTGCGCGCCAGATAACCCCAGCCGAAAGCCAGTCATAACTTCATCGAAAANCAACAACGCTCCATTTTCTGATGTAATGTCTCGCAGATATTCCAGGAAACCATCATGCGGGAGATAAAGCCCAGCATTCGCCGGTACCGGCTCGAGTATAACCCCTGCGATATCATTTCCATGCTCAGCAAACGCACTTTCCACCGAATCTTCNTCATTAAATGGCAATACTATAGTTTGACTCGTGTACTCCGGCGGCACGCCTGCACTGTCCGGTTGACCAAGCGTTAATGCACCAGATCCTGCCTTAACTAAAAGNGAATCGACATGNCCGTGGTAACAACCCTCGAACTTGATAACCTTATTTCTTTCAGTATAACCCCGAGCCAAACGGATAGCTGACATAGTCGCCTCGGTGCCGGAGTTACACATTCTAACCTTTTCAACAGNCGGAACAGCTTTAACNATCAANTCAGCCATTNTGACTTCAAGCGGATTGGGAATACCNAAACTCGTTCCATGCTCAGCGGCACTTTTNACAGCGTCAACAACNGTCTGCGGTGCGTGCCCAAGAATTGCAGGNCCCCACGTNCCNACATAGTCNACATACTCATTATCGTCTGCATCCCAAACAGTTGCTCCTTTTGCTCGAACCGCAAAAAAAGGCCTTCCACCGACGGCGCGAAAAGCCCGTACGGGCGAGTTCACACCCCCAGGAATCCACTGCAAAGCCTTTTCAAAGAGAGACTCTGATTGTCCACTTAATCTCATGTCACTATGGAATAACGTTTTCTTACTCAAGCGCACAAGGAAACTGCGCCACTAATTCGAGCTACGCAAGTCAGCGAGCCATCGTTCGTGAANCAACTTGAGTCGCTCCAGTTNCTCTGGNTGCGTATNGCGAAGGTTCTTTTTTTCACTAANATCAGAGGATAAATTCACGAGAAACAGCTTGTCATCATTGTCNAGAGGAAGTTTGCTCGTTGGATCACGCGGGTTACCTATCAACTTCCAGTCCCCTTCTCTAACAGCCCACTGGGGATTTGAACCGCTNCTCATCCAATGAAAATCAGAGTGTGCCGACACGGCATCATCACTNTTAATAACCTTNACCAAGCTTTTTCCATCAATTTTATGNTTAGCCGAANCCAGACCTGCATATTCAGCGAGAGTAGGAAACCAGTCAACTGAGACACTAAATTGNTCNCGAACCTGCCCGGCAGGAATTTGTCCGGGCCAGCGAATCATCGCAGGAACTCGAATTCCCCCCTCAAAAAAACTGAACTTTGCCCCTCGGTATGGCCCAGAGTTACCGCCGCCACCAAAAGTGCGTTCCTCGAGTGAGTGTCCATGGTCGCTCTGAAATACAACGATGGTTTTTTCGCGAAGACCAAGACTGTCTATCTTCTCAAGAAGTCCACCGATTGCTTCATCCATAGAGGATATGAATGCCGCATAACGACGTCGTTTCTCATCTTTAATATCCGAATATCGACGGCGCCACTTTTCTGTGGCTTGCAAAGGATAATGAGGCAAGTTTATAGCCCAATACATGAAGAAAGGAGTTTCTCGATTGGATTCCATAAATTTAGCCGCTTCATCCACCATCAAAGCCGGAAAGTATTCCCCAGTTCGCCATATTTCCTTACCGTTTTGATAAAGATCGTGGCGGTTCGGCGGCACCCAGTAAAAGAAGTGAGAGTAGTTATCTATGCACCCCCCCATGTGTCCAAAAGAATATTCAAAACCTTGATCATTAGGCATCATCGCCGAATTAAAGCCGAGATGCCACTTACCGATGTGGGCAGTGGCATATCCTGCACCCTTGAACATTTCAGCCATGGTAACCTGCTTCGCAGGCAGTCCACCTCGTCCACCAGGATGTGAAGAAACATTTCCAGGCACCCCAGCGCGAAAAGGTACGCGACCAGTCAATAGTGCTGCACGAGACGGTGAGCAAACCGCCGATGCCGCATAAAACTGAGTAAATCGAACACCATCACGACAAAGTGAATCCATTGCAGGCGTATAAAGATCCTTCGCACCGTAAGCGTTCACGTCAATCGATCCTTGGTCATCCGTGAATATGACCACCACATTCGGTTTCTCGCCCTGAGCACAAATGGCTAATACCAAAGCACTAAGAATTATTGAAATGGAATATATTCTCATCCGAAGTGAAGTTATCCTTTTTTTAAACACCAGTTAAACGCATGGTTCGGATATTATCAAAGCCATCATTTAAAAGCCATAAAAGGCACACAGCGAACCATCAAGGATGCACAGCTGTTTTGCCATCTACTGTCAACATGCTAGGCTAAAACCTGTAAAGCCATTTTTGAAATTCTTGCTCAATCCATCAAGCAACCGTGAAAAAGCAGATAACTTATCCAGGAAAAAGCACGCACTACTTTGCTGGAAAGGTTTTCAGAAAACTAGGCGTCACCCAACTTCTCGATCATTACGATCAACGGCAGGAACATCGCGATGACTATACTCCCCACAATAACAGCCAGAAAAACAATCATGATCGGCTCAATCAACGAGGTAAGCGACTCAACCGCGCGGTCAACCTCCTCATCGTAGGTGTCAGCAATTTTTTCCAGCATCTGCGGCATGTCGCCTGTCTTCTCTCCAACATCTACCATGCTGATAACCATTGGGGGGAAAACAGCAGAAGCTTCTAAAGGAGCGACAATGGTCTCACCCTCTTTGACACTGTCATGAACATCTTGAACGGCTCTGGCCACCACAACATTTCCAGATGTATCTTTAACAATATTTAGAGCTTGCAGAATCGGCACACCAGAATTGATAAGCGTTCCAAGTGTTCTAGAAAAACGTGCAATAGCGACCTTTTCGACTACAGGTCCAATAACAGGAAAAAACAGGCTCATCTTATCAAGTATATAGCGGCCATAATTGCTTCTTCCGATCATTGAAAATGTAAAAAAGCAAGCAAACACTCCTGACACAGTACCGATAGCATTCATGCGTACTGTATCACTTATGCTTAGCACCAATTCCGTGAAAGCCGGCAGTCCATCCTCTCCTATCATATCAGCAAAGACGTCTTTGAATTTAGGAATCACAAAGACAAGCAGTATTCCCATAATGACAACTGCCACCACAAGAACTGCTATTGGGTAGAACATCGCTGCTTTGACCTTCCCCTTAATCTTCATCGCTTTCTCCATGAACTGGGCCAAGCGATCAAGAACCACTTCGAGCACACCACCTAACTCACCAGCCTTAACCATACTCACGAAAAGCTTATTGAAAACTTTTGGCGCCTGCGCAAGCCCTTCTGAGAAGGTCCCCCCACCCTCAATCACTTCAGCCAAATCGCCCAAAACGTTACGTAGGGTTGGGTTCTTTTCCTGCTTCTCCAAAACCCTAAGTCCACTTAGAAGCGGCAGCCCTGCCGAAGTCAACTGTGCCAATTGCCGCGTAAATATAGTGAGATTCTTTTCTTTTACCCGTCCGCTCAAGCCAGGAATTTTGATCTCCAAATCCCCCAAACCTTTCTTGGCGCCCTTTTTGCCCCGCGAACCTCCACGTTTGCCTTTTCCCTTCTTAGTTTCTGCCTTCTGAACAGCATCCACCTTGATTGGAGCTAACCCCATTTCTTGCAGACGCGCCAGCGCCTCTGCCTGACTACCTACACTCAATTCACCCTTTTCGGTCTTCCCGCTTTGGGCGTTTAGCGCTTCATATTGAAAAGTAGCCATTTATCTGCCGTCCCTGCTTTATGTATAACGGAGCACCTCTTCCACGGTAGTATCACCATCAAAGATGCCGCGCAAGCCATCTTGCCTCAAGGTAGTCATGCCTAGTTCAACTGCTTTCTGGCGAATAACAATGGTCGGTGCTATTTCGTTAATCAATTCACGTATCGGATCACTAATTGTCAACAACTCGAAAATCCCGCGCCGGCCAAGATAACCTGTGTCATGGCATGCAGAACACCCACGACCGTAGGAGAACTGATTTTCCTTCATGTCAACAGCCGCCAGGTCTAGAGCCGCCAGTTGCTCATCTGTAGGCTCGAAGGAACTGGTGCATTTTTTGCATACTGTCCGGATTAGTCGCTGAGCAAGCACACAAAGTAGAGTTGAAGAAATAAGAAACGGTTCAACGCCCATATCAAGCAGACGTGTAACAGCGCCGGCGGCATCGTTTGTATGCAACGTGCTCAGCACAAGGTGACCAGTCAGCGAAGCTTGAATGGAAACTTGAGCTGTTTCGAGATCACGCATCTCCCCAACCATTATGATATCTGGATCCTGTCTAAGAAAAGCGCGCAAACCAGCGGCAAAAGTCATGCCCACACGTTCATTGACTGGCACCTGCATGATCCCGTCAATATCAAACTCAACAGGATCCTCCACAGACAAGATCTTTTCTCCAACATTGTTTAGCTCATGCAAAGCTGAATACAATGTTGTTGTCTTCCCGCAACCAGTAGGGCCTGTCACAATAAAAATACCGTTCGGCGTTTTAATGATATCCTTAATTGTTTCGAGCGCATGATCAGGAAACCCTAGCACGTCCAATTCCAACTTGATGGCTTCCCTGTCTAATATACGAAGAACAACCGATTCGCCGAACTGCGTTGGCAAACAGGAAACACGAAGGTCGATCTTTCGTCCATCTGGCATTATTCTAGGGATACGACCATCCTGCGGTCGGCGACGCTCATCCGGCTTAAGATCGGCCATAATCTTAATCCGGCTTACAACATTTGGTGCAAGGCTCATCGGGGGGCTGGTCAACTCATAAAGCGCGCCATCAACGCGAGCGCGTATCCTGAAGTCGTTTTCAAATGGTTCAAAATGAATATCGCTAGCTCGATCACCAATAGCCGTAACAAGAACGGCATCCACAAAGGCAGCAATGTCTCGTTCATCACCGGACACATCAATCTGCTCAACATCTTCCCCATCCATTTTCCCATCATCGGAAGCGTCTCCTCCCATTTCTTTCAGGATCTCTTCTAAGGCAGCTCCGCCTGCAACCGCATCTACCTCATCTTCTCCATAATGCTCCTTGACTGCAGCAATTACTTGGGCCGGATCAGCGACTACAACCTGGATATCCAAGCCAGTCGTGAATCCAATTTCATCGATTGCCGCAGGATCGAGTGGGTCTACAAATGCCACCTGAAGGGTTGGGTCAAAGTGAGAGATAGGTATACACTTATATTGACGCGCCAATTCAGCCGGCAGAAGTTTGACCAAATCTGATGTGATNAATGCATCATTAAGATCCATAGACTCCGAACCNAGATGNTCACACAAAANCTGGANGATCCGGTCAGAATCTAAANAACCAAGATCAACTAGCGCTTGAAACGCAGTNANNCCTTTGGATTCNACTTCATCTGCNGCCTCCTCAANTTGAAACTCNTCAATNAGCCCCTGNTCTGCAACCAAGGCTAACAACGGAATTGCCNTATAATCTGCCATCAGTCTTCTGCTTCCTCTTCTTCAGCTGCCGCCATTCCCGCTTGGACTGANCGGAGCTTNTCCATGATAGTTCCNGGGTCTTGGGATTTTGTAATTACTTCCTCCTCCGAAATTAATCCAGCCTGATATTTTTCCAAAAGATAGGTNTCTAGATTCACCATCCCATACTTCGCACCGGTTTGAATGTCTGAATTAATACGGTAGGTTTTATTGTCACGAATCAAGGCTGAAATCGACGGCGTCCAGTTCATGATTTCAAAAACCGCAACTCTACCCGGCTTATCAGCTCTAGGACAAAGCAACTGAGAAATCACAGATACCAATACAGTGGAAAGTTGAATACGGATCGTGTTCTGCTGGTTTGTAGGGAATGCGTTAACAATACGATCAATGGTTTTTGCAGCGCCAGTTGTGTGAAGAGTACCAAACACAAGATGTCCAGTTTCTGCAGCAGTAATGGCAGCCTCAATCGTTTCAAGGTCACGCATCTCTCCCACCAGAATAATATCAGGATCTTGACGAAGCACGCGGCGCAAAGCTTCCCCGAAACTCGGAACATCCACATGTATCTCTCGTTGAGTGATGATAGCCTTCTTGTGGTTGTGATAAAACTCAATAGGATCTTCAACCGTGACTATATGAGCATCCTCTCGCTCCATGTTAATAATATCTATCATCGAAGCAAGGGTGGTACTTTTACCGGAACCGGTCGGACCTGTGACCAAACACATACCTCTTGGCTTGTACAACAATTCCTTCACCGATGGCGGCAAACCAATCTGCTCAAAGGTGAGCAATGTTGTCGGAATCTGACGTAAAACAGAAGCAAACCGACCTTTCTCCTTGAACACGCTCACTCGAAAGCGNGCCATTTCCCCGAAGGCAAAAGCAAAGTCTGCTCCACCTCGTTCACGCACCTCCTGTACGCTTTCATCGGAAGTTATGGAACGCATCAACTCCTCTGTCATTTCGTCCGTGCAAGCAGGCCCATCGACTTTTTGCAGGATGCCATGTAAGCGTATTGCTGGCGGGACGCCCACCCTTATGTGAAGATCTGAGGCTCCTTCCTGCACCATCAAGTGCAAAAGGTCTGACATTTGATAGGACATATATGTGTTTAAAATTTAGACCAAATTAATTCTCGTCGCCGACAGTGACACGAAGCACTTCTTTTGCAGTGGTCATACCTGCGACAGCCTTTCGCGCCCCATCCTCTCGTAGAGTCCGCATTCCAACCTCGCGTGCCCTCTTACGCAATTCCATTGTCGTGCACTTATTTACGATCATCTTCCGGCTTTGGTCGTCCACGACAAAAACCTCAAAAAGCCCGAATCGTCCTTTGTATCCGGTATTGCTGCATTTGTCGCAACCCTTTCCGGCTTTGAAATTTGGCTCCTTGATGTTATGGGGGTCGAGCCCAAGTGACAGCAATTCGCTTTCTNCTGGCTCGGCTTGCGNCTCACATTTCGGACAGATTTTCCTTACCAAACGCTGCGCCATCAAGCATCGCGTCGCCGAAGCAATNAGGAACGGTTTAACGCCAATATCAGTCAAACGACTTACTGCAGCTGGTGCGTCATTAGTATGTAATGTTGAAAAAACTAAATGACCAGTCAAAGAAGCATTTATTGCAATGGATGCTGTCTCTAAGTCGCGGATTTCACCCAACATAACCACATTAGGAGCCTGTCGAAGCATTGCTCGCAAAGCTTTTGCAAATGTTAGGTCAACCGCAGTTTGAACCTGAACTTGGTTAATGCCCTCCAGTACATATTCAACAGGGTCCTCGACAGTGATAATTTTACGGTCCGGCTTGTTGATATAGTTAAGGCAGGAATACAGAGTNGTGGTTTTNCCNGAACCTGTTGGCCCGGTCACCAACAAGATTCCATCCGGCAATTGTATCAATTCCTCGAACGTGCGCTGATCGTCCGCCATGAATCCCAACTGNGCCAAGCCCAACTTCAACCCCTCCTTGTCTAGCAAACGCATGACAATGCTTTCGCCGTGAGTAGTCGGCAGACAGTTAACGCGCAGATCGATTGTCTTCCCTCCAACNTTCGTCTGNATTCGACCATCTTGTGGTATNCGCTTTTCTGCAATGTCCATTTCGGACATGATTTTCAGTCGGCTTGTCACTGCGCCTTGCAATCTTCTAGGAGGCGCCGTCTGCTCGTGGCAAACCCCATCAATACGGTAGCGCATCCTAAAGCGTGAGGCGAGTGGTTCCAGGTGAATATCGGAAGCTCCCAGTCGAAANGCCTCAACGATAATGGTGTTTACNAGTTTAATAATTGGAGTATCGGCGTCTACAGAATCCTCGTCCTCCTCAACCTTCACCTCTCCTAGCGTACTGATTTGAACTTCACCCTCAGTTATATCCTGTATAAGCTGACTGACGCTGTCATCCCGAACAGTACCNTAGTAATGCTTTATTGCCCCTTCAATTTCCTCCTCATTAGCAACACTAACCTTGACCTCTTTATTTAGCGTTTGACCAAGTGCATCAATNGCGTCTAGATCAGATGGGTCAGACATTGCGACTGTAACGCTCAATTCATCTTGATATAAAGGGACCACCTTGTATTGATGCGCCACCGAGCCGGGCACGGAGGAAATAACNTCATCTTCAATTGTTTGGTCGCCGAGCTCAACAAATTCAGCCCCAAATTGNGCCGCTTTTGCTTGAGAAATCTGAACNGCTAACAGAACACCTTTCGTCACCAAGGTGTCTACGACGCCATCNCCACTAGACATCGCCTCATCTTCGGCCAATGCACGCTCCTCGTCCGTCACGGCCCCCATTTCGGTGAGTGTATCCAGCAAATAATCGTCTCGCGCAGCCACAATATTTAAGTTAATCGAGTATCACCCTTAATAACCNGGGACAACCTAACTACTTTCATCGGTAAGGGAAAGCAGACAAACTCACCCGGGAAACACTTATTCGACCTAAAAAAGGCGAAAAGGGCTACCTGAACCTTACACATCAGCCAAGTCTTAAATTTATTTATATCTAACTTCTTGTGTAACTTGTTATATCACATGATGCGAAGCAACATCGTGTTGCGCTCTGTATACAAATTCGCCAGAATCTCACCGGTGCACCTAAAGAACACCGGCCACCCACAATTATGGAGCAAGCACTACAATTGGTTATCGGGATCGACGGCGGTGCAACTTACAGCCATGGCTCAGCGGTCACACACGACGGCCGAGTTCTAGCTGTTGTCCATTCAGCTTCAATGAATTTTGTCGGCTCTTACCAAAAGGAGGTAAGACGCCGTGTCAGCGAAATTCTCCGAGATCTGGAACTTCAACTGCCTTTCGCTAACGAATTTACTCATTATGCAGTATCGGCGGCTGGCATCTTCAACGAAGCCACGACGGACCAGAAGGAAAAGCTTTGCGGAAAGATTTATCCTTGGAAAAGAACACGCCTTGTCGGAGACACTGTTGCGGCGTTTGAGGGAGCCACGTTGGGACGCCCGGGCGTGCTTGTCATCTGCGGGACTGGGACCAGCGTTACTGCTTGCAACGAAAACGGCGAATTCACACAACTTGGTGGATGGGGNCCCCTTCTCGACGACATTGGAAGTGCATACTGGATTGCTGTTAAGTGCATTCGGGCTGCGATCGCAGAGTTTGAAAAAAATGGCCCATCAACGGCCATCACAGAAGCGCTTTGTGAATGGTACGAAATAAAGAACATCCAAGGCCTGGCACCTGTTATCTATCACCCCGAATTCACACGTGATAAATTTGCCATACTTGCTTCCAGACTTGATCAAGCGATAGGCGGCAGAGACCCGGTTTACGATCAAATNTGTAAATCTGCCGGCACTNCTGTCGCTCGCCTTTGTGTTCAAGCAGTGGAAAAATCAGGGTTAAGCCAGTCACCTCTCCCGCTGTTTTTTTCCGGTGGAGTTCTGCAGTTTAACAGAGTAGTAATGGAAGCGTTCGAAAATACGATTCGCGCCCAGTTCAAAGTAATGCTCTCCCAACCGCGCCTGCCGACAGTACTAGGGGCCGCGATGTTGGCATTGAGAGAATCTGGTGNAGAAATCACCGACGAGCTCGTTNCGCAACTAGAAACAACCTACAAANACGTCGANGANCTCGCCTCCAGTTGATGAGCAAACATCTAATATCAACTCGCGTGCAATACGCAAAAGACAAAGCCTAAGTCACCCATTATTACGAAGCCACAACCAGGGGGCGAAATTGTGCAGCTTGATCTCGACACGGTTGGTGCGATACTCGATAAGAGTGAGGCTGGCGTAATCCACCTCAAAACGACCCATTTTTGCAAACGGTTCATCAAGAAGCAGAGATAGCAGCATTCTGATCACACCCCCGTGACACAAAACTAGAAGGTCTTCCCCTAGGCCCTCTTCTATCATCTGCTTAAGGATACACTGAACACGTGAACGGTAGCTGTCCATTGGTTCTGCCTGCGGCACATCGTCGTTCTCAAGGTGCAGGAGCCAGTCCTCAGCATCGGCACCAAACTTATCCCGTATCTCATGCCACTTGCAGCCGGTCCAGGCGCCAAAATCAATTTCTCGTAAATCGTCAATCANCTGGGCTTCCCGCCCAAGANCATCGAGCAACGGCTTGGCAGTCTGCTGCACTCGGAGCATGGGACTGCAGTAAATTCGGTTAAAATTGCGTCCATCAAGAAATTTGGCCAAGCACTTTGCCTGTTTGTGCCCGTTTGGTGACAGCTCCATGTCGATCTGCCCGCCAAACACCTCATGATATGACTCGTTGACCTCACCGTGACGAACGAGGTGGAGCCGGGTTGGCTTCTCCCNACAATTCATGTTTAGAATGAATCAGGCTCCCGAAATGGCTGCTTTCTGGAGAATAATCAGTTCGTTGATCCCCTTTCGGCCATGAGCAAGCATGGTCGCTAATTGATCGCCACTAAACGTCCCCTTTTCACCGGTACCCTGAAGTTCGATAAAACCTCCATTGGCATTCATCACCATGTTCATATCCACCTCGGCATCAACATCCTCGACGTACGGTANATCCAGCACGGGGACCCCGTTTACAACACCAACACTGACGGCAGCCACAGGTGAAACAATGGGATCGACATCTANCAAACCTTCTGCCTTGAGCTTGGCCAAAGCCAANGCCAAAGCCACGTACCCTCCGGTAATAGATGCCGTTCGCGTGCCTCCATCAGCCTGNAAGACATCGCAATCGATCCAGATCATCCTCGGGCCAAGCTTGACAAGATCAACAGCAGCGCGAATTGATCGACCTATCAATCGCTGAATTTCCTGCGATCTACCNTCAATCNTTCCNCGACTAATATCTCGTTTTTTTCGGTCAAGCGTCGAGTAAGGTAGCATCGAGTATTCGGCCGTAAGCCAGCCACCCTCTACTTGCTGCTCTTTCATCCATCGAGGTACCGCCTGCTCAACAGTGGCGCTGCAAATAACTCGGGTATCACCCCATTCAATTAGTGTCGAACCAGTCGCATGTGGTGCAATGTGGTTTCTAAACAGNACCTCACGGAGTTGATCCGTTGCGCGGCCATCCGCCCGTGGCGGNATGTCTCCTTCACTCATGTACACGNAANCTAANGCCGACAAGTCTTCAACTCAACAACGATCGTCAACCTTAATGATAATGACGGGGGATATCCCTGCATACATCTCGGTACTTGGTCGCGAATTCGATACATGCACCTGTGTCCAATTGTCCGACACAGCCACGATACATCTCCTGCCAAGGAGTCTGGTGNTGAAGCTTAGGCGACGAATATCTTTCTCGCCGTTTNGTCAAAATCTCNTCAGAAACAATTAGATCGACACGGCANGCATTGAGGTCCACACGAATCTCATCCCCTGTTTCCAGCAATGCAAGATTNCCGCCTGCAACCGATTCAGGCGTAATATTCAAGATGCTCGGGCTTGCTGCCGTACCGCTTTGACGACCATCNCCCATTGTTGGCAATGTTTGAATGCCCTGCTTGAGTAGTGTATCCGGCGGTTGCATGTTGACGACTTCGCCGGAGCCTGGATAACCGATTGGCCCACACCCGCGAATTGCTAGCATACAGGAATCGTCAATCGCTAGAGCAGGATCATTAATACGATTACGATAATCCTCCGGACCCTCAAACACAATTACCCGAGATTTGAACACGTTTTCTTCGCTTGGGTCAGATAGGTAACGCTCCCGGAATGTGTCACTGATGACGCAGGTTTTTATTAGCGCTGAATCAAATAAGTTTCCATTCAAGACAAGAAACCCAGCCTGCTTTTTCAGCGGACTATCGTATGCTCGTATTACTTCACGGTCCGATTCCGGCACGCCTGCCTGATTTTCTGCAACCGTGTTGCCGCTAACGGTCATTGCTCCCCCATGAATTCGCTCTGCACCGATCAGTTCTCGCATGACCCCCGGTATGCCTCCAGCACGGTGAAACGACTCACCAAGGTATTTCCCTGCTGGCTGACAGTTTACAAGCAGNGGAACATCATAACCTATTTCCTGCCAATCCTGAAGTGTCAACTCAACGCCAAGATGTCGAGCGATAGCTGTCAAATGAACTGGACAGTTGGTGGAACCCCCAATAGCGGTATTGACCACAATAGCGTTTTCGAATGCCTCTCGGGTCATAATTCTACTAGGCGTTAGATTTTCGCGAACCATTTCTACAATNCGCAGACCTGTACGNTATGCCATCTGACCTCTCTCGCGGTATGCNGCTGGAATAGCCGCGCAACCAGGCAACGACATGCCAAGNGCCTCAGCCAATGAATTCATCGAAAGGGCCGTGCCCATGGTATTGCAGTGCCCGACGCTCGGGGAAGATGCTGCAACTTGCTCAAGAAATTCCTCGACGGTGATTCTGCCCTCTGCCAATTGTTTGCGTCCCTCCCACACCATCATACCCGAACCGGCCAGTTCTCCTTTGTGCCAACCGTTCAGCATTGGCCCACCCGATTGCACGATCGCCGGNAGATTCATTGTAGCCGCCGCCATCAGGCAAGCNGGGGTCGTCTTGTCACAACCTGTCGTCANNACGACGCCGTCAAATGGATAGCCATGCAGCACCTCAACAAGACCAAGATAGGCCAAATTGCGGTCAAGCGCGGCGGCAGGACGACGACAACTCTCCTGTATTGGGTGCACCGGAAAGACAAATGGGATTCCGTCCGAGTCGCGAATTCCAGCCTTGACTCGCTCGACGGTTTCGAGATGCCCGCGATTGCATGGAGTAATATCGCTGCCNACCTGGGCAATTCCGATGATTGGTTTGCCCGCACGCAATTCCTCCGGNGTNATACCATAGTTTAAGAATCGTTCGATATAA
Source organism: Verrucomicrobiales bacterium (assembly GCA_002721375.1). Taxonomy (GTDB): domain Bacteria; phylum Verrucomicrobiota; class Verrucomicrobiia; order Limisphaerales; family UBA1096; genus UBA1096. Next base: position 23,309 of record PBKH01000011.1, on the reverse strand, counting down.
ATAACAGTNCCATCNGGATGCGCCGGATTATTAAACCACTCCTCGCTACGGAGCCTACCGGTTGTTTTTTGAGAGTCAGTCATGGGCTACGCAATCCTAAAAGATTTCACTCTTATTTCCAACAAAGTCGTTACTCAAATGTTGAAACTTGCCATACATCAAAGCCTCATAGAAATTATCCGGCATGTTCAATCTTAAAGGGAAATCGGCCGTTGTTACAGGAGCGGGTTCAGGAATTGGCCGTGCAATCGCCATTGCACTAGCTAAACAAGGCGCACATGTTGATGTCCTGGAGATTAATGATAAAGCATCCATCGAAACAGTTAACCTAATTCGCTCAGAAGGAGGACAAGCTGAGTTGATTTCATGTAACGTGACTGACCACGATCAGGTTCAGTCGGTTTTCGAGCATATCGGGAACTCCCACAATGGTTTAGACTGTCTAATCAATAATGCAGGCATCGCACATGTCGGAAACATCATGAACACCAGTGAGGCTGAGTTTGATCACGTGTTGGATGTCAACCTAAAAGGCGTATTCAACTGCCTAAAAGGCGGAGTCCGGCAAATGCTCAATAGCGGAGGCGGATCCATTATCAATATCGCCTCCACAGTTGCCACCATGGCGATCAACGACCGATTAGCCTACAGCACGAGTAAAGGGGGAGTCCTAGCTATGACTTACTCTGTTGCTAAGGACCACCTAAAAGACAACATAAGATGTAACGCGATTCAACCAGGGCGAATCCACACGCCATTTGTCGACGGGTTTATTGAAAAAAACTACCCTGACAACAAGGACGAAATGTTCAGAAAACTTTCTGAGTACCAACCAGTCGGACGTATGGGCAAACCCGAGGAAGTGGCCGCAATGGCAGTCTTCCTATGCAGTGATGAGGCGTCATTTATCACCGGCACGCCATTTCCTGTCGACGGTGGGACACTTTACATACGTTAACTCCCGGCAATGCAAACACCTGCTAGTTTCCAAAACACTAAACATTTTAGTCTTCCCCCCTGCGTCAGATAAAGTCTAGAATGCTTTTTTTCTTTATAAACTGACGGAATGCGAGTGTCTCTTATCATGAAAAAATCACACCATAAAAGTACCGTTATTGGTTATTGTATCTGTGCTTCCAATGTCTAGCATCGGGTTATTTCAAGAATAGTCAAATTATACTTAAACACACGGAAGTAAAAAAACTATCAAGCGTCTCATTTTGAATAGTGATTTCTCAAGCAGCTAGGTAAGCGCAGCTGACGCTTAAAGCCTGACGCTGCAAAAGCAAAGTGGTTTTTCGCTGATCGCTTACGAAGTAAGTGCTGGAATCAGTCAGTGTTCCAGCTTGAAAAAATACAACTAAAAAAACAATTAGTCGGAGAACAGATATTCGAGGTCGTTTGTACTTAAACCCTTTGCAAAACCTTCATCCCCAAGAACATCTGTAACTGTCTTGGCCTTCTTTTGCTGCAAATCCCAGATTTTCTCCTCGACTGTACCAGGAGTAATCATCTTGTATGCATTAACCGTTGCGGTTTGACCGATGCGGTGCGTGCGATCAATGGCTTGAGCTTCCACTGCCGGGTTCCACCATGGATCGTAAATAACGACGTAGCTAGCACTTGTTAAATTAAGGCCGGTTCCTGCTGCTCGCAGGCTTAGGAGAAAGACCGACGGCGACTCGTCTTCTTGAAATGCCGTAACTATCTCTTGACGGTTTTTTGTCTCGCCAGTCAGAAGATAAGTCGGCATTCCTCGATCCTCACACTGCTTTTCCAGAATCTGCAACATTCTAACAAACTGACTAAACACGAGTACTTTATGCCCCTCCTCTAACAGAGGTTCTGCCAACTCGTATAGTGTATTCATCTTGCCAGACTCCGTGTCGCTACCAACCAAACCCGGGTGGCAGCAAATCTGACGCAGGCGTGTCAATGCCGCCAAAACATGCATCTTGCTCTTCGCCACGCCTTTCTGCTTGACCGCCTTCATGACCTGCTCCCGACTTCGCTTCAACTCTGCTAGATAAAGTTTTCTCTGCTCGTCCGGAAGTTCGCAATCCAAGCGTTGCTCCACACGATCAGGAAGATCCTTGGCGACCTGTTTTTTGACCCGACGAAGCAGAAGTGGTCGGAGCTTTGCAGAGAGTTTGCGGCGAGCAATACGCGCAGCATTTTCATCCTTCTCAGCGCCTCGCAAATCATACACCTGGCTAAAGTGATCCTGGTTGCCTAAATAGTTTGGTTGAACAAAATCGACTATGCTCCACAGATCGAGCATACGGTTCTCAATCGGAGTCCCAGTAAGTGCCAGTTTATGGTCGGCCTTGAGTTCCTTTACCGATTTGGTGACCTGCGCTCCAGGATTTTTAATGAACTGCGCTTCATCCAGTACTATCGCACGGAATGAAAATTTGGCCAAGGCGTCAAGATCACGACGCAGTATCGAGTAATTAGTTACAACAATATCATTATCGGGTACGCGTTTGCGCAAATTGTGCCGTGCATGACCACTCTCGAGCACAAGAACCTTCATGCTGGGTGTGAATCTTTCCGATTCCCGGCGCCAATTATGCAATACCGAAGCGGGACAGACCACTAATGAAGGCTTAATCTTGGCATTCTTTCTGCGACTGGTTTTGAGCCACTTTAGCCAAACAAGCGTCTGCAGTGTCTTGCCTAAGCCCATGTCATCGGCCAATATCCCACCTAATTTAAGTTTGGATAGGTGACAGAGAAAACTATAGCCATCTAGCTGGTACGGACGGAGATCAGCACACACACCATCCGGAACTACTGTAGTCTCAATTCCTTCAAACTCATCAAGTCGGCCGCGCAATCGCTCCAACTCCGCGGATGGCACAAACTTTTCAAGGTCTTTCTGGTCGAGATGCGCCGCCTGCTCTATCCCGACCTTTTGTTCGATAGCCGACAAACCATCGACACCCAAGTCAGCCATGGCTTCCTGTGCATCCTGAACTGCTTTTTGATCAAGTTGAACCCAGCCAGCATCCGGAAGATTTACAAAATTGCCACTAGCACTTGCGAGTTGTTGGAGATCTCTAGCCGTAAGCTTCATCCCTTCCTCCTCCCACTCGGCAGATACAGATAGCCAGTCAATGCCGCTTCCGCGTACTATAAGCTTTGGCTTAAGGCGTTTAGGCTGGAGAAAGAGTCGTTTAAACTCCACATCACCCAGATAATCGGCATCCGGTCGAATGGACCATGCGGCGAAAAGGCTCTCTAGGAAAAACGGATTGGCATCACCCACCCAGATGCCCGGCTCAGGAGTAAACCAATCAAGTTGCCGCAACCATTCAACAGCTTTCTCCAAGCGGTCATCATCAAGCACTTCTGGCTTCCTTGATTTCTTTTTGATTGATTTTTCGCGGATCCATTCATGCCCATTCCACTGCCACATGCTGCTGTCCGACACGCTCTTAGCCAGTAATTTTAATCGAACAGTTTCATTGGCCATCTCGAATACAAAACGCGGTTTTGCCTTATGAGTGTCGCAAAGCTGCTCCCAATTCACACCATTTTTAGTGCTGATTTTGCGCAACTTGGTCAGCAAACGATGGGTAAGTTTAGAAACTGGAGCCTTCTGCATCCTTACCCAGCTACCCAGGACATCCTGTGTTGGAGGATTGCGCAGGAGAAACACCTCATTCCCTACAAGTGCCAAAGATGGTTCGCCGGCGAAAAAGCGAACCTCAGAAAGGGCACAAGTTTTCTTTCCCGGAAGTTGCACCTCGTGAGTAAAATACAATTCGGACTTGCCTTGCTCAAGTGACGGCTCCATCTCGATTATACGACCATAAAACTCGATTGGCTTCTTAGAACATTCAAGCGAAATCCGTCCGACTTTACCCCATTGCACTAGCCATTTAAGCAGGTCAGCACCGATCAATGGTATCAACTCTGACTCAGTATCATAATCATGTCGAACTCCTGATGACCACCGAATGAAAGCCCAGTCATCTGCAGGAAACAACTCCTGCTCATGTGCGGCTCGCATCGTAAGGTCAGCCATATCGTCCAAGGTTTTTACGCGATCGCCTGTGCGCGGACGAATAACATGTATTTCAATCCCAAGCTGACTAAGTCCAGGAACCTCTGAATCTTCAACAATTCGGCCAACTACTTGTAGTGAGGCGCGCGGGGCATCCAAATGCGACAGTCCTGGAGGAAACATCCATTCTTCCAGGCCCTTGAAGAGCTGATAATCTTTTTCCGCCTGCTCCACCTGAGCAAAGCGTGTGAAATTAGCATGCGGCATCAATTCATTAGGAACGGATCGTCCGGATTTCATGAATACCAAAGCTAAGTCCTCAAGTCGATCCCCTCCACTCATCTGCGACATCTTCACCCACCAGTCATCCTGACTAAAATCCTTACGAGCGAGATTTAACTTGTTAAAGTAATCTTCGAGCAACAGCCATGAACGTTGTGAATCTTCACAGCTAGCAAACATATCAAGTAACTTAGATCGCTCAGCCACATCTTCCCTTGACTCAGCCAATTGATGTCTAAGGTTTGCGAAGTCGCCGTATGTATTGTTAATTACATTATGATGAGCGTCGTATTTAGACGCCTTCGCAGAACTAACAGCAGTCTTTTTCTTTTTGGCTTTTCGAGGCATTGCGAATGTCAATAAAACAGATTAGTTATTACGTCACAATGCAACCTCACCCGTCAAACACAAAAAAATAAAAATTACTTCTCTAACAGAAGCTAGAAGCTTGACAGCAATTCCCCATCTTCCTTTTTTTGACTTCCAGGTACTCTTACCTCTATCTTTGGTCCAGATGAAACTGATCCGGTTCACAGATCCGAACTACGCCCGCAATCTCAACAAACTCCTCGCCACCTCGAGCCTGTTTGAGCCAGCTATTGAAGAAAGAACCCAGGATATCATCAATGAAGTCAAACACCGCGGCGACGCTGCATTGCTAAGCTATGCTAAACAATTCGATAGCGCTAAACTCACCCCTAAAACAATAAAGATCAACAAGCTTGCCCTGCAAACCGCCTGGAAAGAGTTAGATAACCGCACACGAAAAGCGATTCGCATAGCTAAGGCGAATATCGCCTTTTTCGCGAAGCAGTCTCTCCGCAAAAACTGGAATGAAAAAAACCACCAAGGCGGCATAGTCGGTGAAAAATTTGACCCATTCGAACGGGTAGGGGTTTACATCCCAGGGGGAACCGCGCCGCTGGTATCAACCGCTTTAATGACAATAACGCTTGCCAAGGTAGCCGGATGCCCTGAAATCGTCGTCTGTACTCCCAGCAGAATAGGCGCGGAGTTAAACCCTTCGCTTCTTGCAGTCCTTGGTCATGTTGGCGCAACCGAGGTATACCAAGTGGGAGGTGCACACTCTATTGCAGCAATGGCATACGGAACCAAAACAATCAAACCTGTGCTGAAAATTTTCGGGCCGGGGAACGCCTACGTTGTTGCAGCAAAACGACTCCTTTACGGCCGAGTAGGGATTGACCTGTTGCCTGGGCCAAGCGAAATTTTCATTCTCGCCGATGAATCTGCTGACCCAAAATTAGCAGCAGCCGACCTGCTCGCACAAGCGGAGCATGGTTCTGGGCACGAACGCGTCTGGCTTGCAAGCACTTCAGCTCGCCTTATCACGGCCGTTCAACGTGAGATCGCTCAACAACTTCCCGCTCTGTCACGGCGAAAATTCATCAAGCAAGTGCTTAAGAAGAACGGTTGGCTAATTCACATCAAGTCCATCAATGATGGCATTGAATTGGCAAATCGAATTGCACCCGAACATTGTGAAATAATGGTAAGAAACCCCTCCCCGGCAGTGAAAAACATCACCACTGCTGGAGCACTTTTCATCGGACCGTGGTCCCCGACAGTATTAGGGGACTACATGGCCGGNCCAAGTCACACGCTTCCCACCGGCGGAGCATCTATGTCTTTTGCTGGGCTGACGGTAGATCAATTTCANCGCCGCACTAGTGTTGTGAAATATAGCCGNCCNGCATTGATCAAATCGATCGAAACGCTTCGNACATTTTCCACGACAGAAGGTCTCGACGCACACGGTCAATCAGCAGAAATNCGGCTAATGGGNCAATCCGATTTATGACAGCCAAGCGTAAAGACTGTTCACCTGAAAAAATGATTCGTCCGATCGTACGAAGGCTCAACGCTTACATCCCGGGCGAGCAACCAAAGGCGCACGATTTAATTAAACTAAACACTAACGAAAACCCTTCGCCCCCGTCACCCAAAGCCATTCAAGCAATCCGTAACGCAGCCGACGGACGTCTTCGCCTCTACCCGGATCCGACTTGCCAAGCGCTGCGCGCAAAGCTTGCCTCGTTTCACGACTGCAGACCGGAGAATATTATAATAGGTAACGGATCGGACGAACTGCTCGCTTTGGCCACGCGTGCCTTTGTTGAACCTCGNCAACCAAGNGCCACCTCTCANCAGCAGCTGGCAAAGCAAACNGTACAATACTTCACACCAAGCTATTCTCTCTACCCGATTCTTGCCAACATACAAGGAGCCCGCCGCAATGAAGTCAAACTTCTTTCTAACTTCGATTTNCCAGACAACGAAGAACTTCGAAAAAAAAACTGGAATTTAAAAGCCGCACTCACGTTTATCACTACGCCTAATGCTCCAAGCGGGCGGGGATATACAACACAACAACTTGCCAAACTTTGCGCAGCACAANAAGGCGTCACAATCCTAGACGAAGCATATGCCGATTTCGCATCAGAAAANGCACTATCACTCTTCAAACAANACCCTCACGTGATAATATCGAGAACGTTTAGCAAGTCTTATTCGCTTNGTTTTCAAAGGATAGGTTATTTCATCGGCCATCCAATGCTCATTGCCGCTCTCGATCGAATTCGCGATAGCTACAACGTAAACGGGCTTGGGCAAACAGCGGCAATAGCTGCCTTAAAGGATACAAACTATTACCGAAAACTATTCGAAAGCATCAAGAGCACGAGAACTAGCACGACAGCGGAACTAAAGTCACTTGGCTTTGATGTGATCCAAAGCCAAACCAATTTCGTTTTCGCTAAACCTCCCCGCCTCACCGCAAAGGATTGGTTTGACTCACTCCGCAATGATAAGATTTTGACGCGATGGTTTGACACCCCTCTTGTACGCGAATATTTACGTATAACCATCGGAAGCCAAAACGATATGGCGAAATTTATCGCCGCAACACGTCGCATTTTCAGACGATGAATGCTTTNACTTCCGGCCTTAAAGCCTCACCCCTTCTCGCCAGAGNANTGCCATTTGTACTCTTCTTGGCGNTTACATCCNTTCAAGGNGGTTTCGGAATTGAGTCGCACTACTGGATATACCTCNTCAAGTGCGTTATTGGGGTCTGGATGTTGTGGGGAACATGGTCATTGGTATCNGANATGCGCTGGCATTGCAGTCTAGATGCAGTAATTGCTGGAGTTGTTGTGTTTGCTCTCTGGATCATGCTAGATATTCCTTATCCTAAATTAACCGAACCAGATAACTCCTGGGACTTACCCGAACACTTCGATGAATCGTCTGCCATGGTGTGGTTTTTCGTCAGTGTGCGTCTTGCTGGGTCAACATTACTCGTCCCAATGCTAGAGGAAGTGTTTTACCGGTCATTCTTATATCGCTACATTATGACACCAAAATGGCTGTTTGCAGCGCATAACCAGTTCGACGCAAAATCATTCCTATTAACCTCAATAATCTTTGGGCTAACCCACTCTCACTGGATTGCTGGAATATTATGTGGGATGATTTACCAACTGCTGGTAATCCGGACTAACCGGCTAGGTGATGCTATCGCCGCACACGCAATAACAAACCTGCTACTCGGACTTTGGATTGTCACAAAAGGTTTCGGTTACGCAGAATTTCCACAGTGGCATTTATGGTAAATTAGCAATTCATTGAAGCTAGGTTCATCAACAAAAAGCCCTATGCTCCGCAATTTACGGGCCGGGGCCTGCCTCAAAACTAACGCCTATCGACTCGTCAATGGTGAAGCGGATGGTTGGGAAAACTTGTATGTGGATCGTCTTGGACAATTCTTGCTGGCCCAATCACCAAACCCACTCGCCAAAGCAGAGGTTGAGGCTACGATTGAGTGGAAAAACAAACTTAGACTTAAAGGGGTATATTATAGAAAACTTGACAGACAAGTACAGTTTAGCACTAAGAGGATGGCCTCTCCACGCTTGTTAATGGGACTTGAAGCGCCGGATACCTTCGAAGTTAAAGAAAACGGACTTACTTTTTACTTGAGCCTTAGCCAAGGTTATTCAACTGGACTGTTTCTCGATATGAGACAAAACCGACAGCGGCTAATAAAGAACTTAGTGGCGCCCGATTTTCCTGTTTTTCAGTTCACTCCCAATAAATCTCGTGTTTTGAATATTTTCGCTTACACGTGCGCCTTTTCGGTTTGCGCTGCTAGTGCCGGCGCCACCACCTACAACATTGATCTTTCACGTAGATATCTTGAGCGCGGTCAGGGTAACATGCGAAGGAACGGATTCGAACCTGAGCATCACGGATTCATTTACGGTGATGCGTTAGACTGGATGAAGCGACTAGCCAAACGCGGCGAATTCTATGACCTAGTAATTCTTGATCCTCCTACTTTTTCCAGATCGAAAAAGTCAGGTTTATTTCTGGCAAAACGCGACTATCCCTTGCTAGCAGAGTTGGCTGCCCCACTTGTTCGCAAAGGAGGGCTACTGCTTGCATGCTGCAACACCGCAGGATTATCTGAAAAAAAATTTCTACAGGATGTCAAAAGCGGACTCCACTTGGCGGAACGCCATATTATTAAGTCATTCTCCGCACCTCAGCCTATTGATTTCCCGTTAGCTCCAAATGATCCGTCCTACCTTAAGGTTTGGTGGCTTAAAATAAACTGAATCTTATCGCCAGGACTGATAACTGCTCAACAGGTCTGAGTGCGGCCTATTATCATTATTCCAGCGGCGCAAGGCGCGAAAACTCCGTTCGTGAAGCGTTTTGCGATCGACCAGCTCAACGTGGCCGTCGCAAAAAGCAATATTGTAACCTCCTCCGTGACGAGCCTCAGTAGCGTCGATTATCCTGCCGCTCAACGGGTAAGCCTTGCGCTGAACATAATTGCGGTAATTGATGTCTAGATGCGCCATCCCGCTAGCTCCATCCTCACCCTCTCGACCATACAAAATCTTTATCATTGGTTTTGTTAGCCANATAAGCGTGGCATCNCCAACAGCAATCATGTTAGCAGTCGACCGAATATCACTATCCGTAATTTTCGATCCTTCGGTTGGCAAATCGTCAAGGTTTCCGCCGATCATNGTATGGCTGTAAGTTCCCCCTAAACCTAGACGGCTGTAGCCAAGCTTTACACCGAAAGCGTTATAACCGTAACTGCCCAAAGCTACCGCATTGTCATTCCCCACAATTGTCGCGCCCTTGTAATCGGAACAGGTTAAGGCTTCTCCACCATTCCAATCNGNTCCAATGTACGGTAATAGGCGNTCATGCCAATATTTATGACTCTCACCCTCAANATCTGTTGGATCAAAATTATATACAGGATAATAACCCAGATCGCCGACATAGGAGTTCAATGCGATACCGTATTGACGAAGGTTGTTCTTGCAAGCTACAGAACGAGCACCGCTCTTAGCCTGCGCCAATGAAGGGAGCATCAATGCAGCAAGTATGGCAATAATCGCGATCACAACTAGTAATTCAACTAGCGTAAACGCAGCTCTTAGCGAACCACGATTTAACTCTTGACCCAAATTGCAGCTCATGGACAAATATTGTGAGGTCTGCATATACATTCAACTACTCAAGCGATATTACCCGGTAAAAACGTTGTTTATTAGAGGAAATATAGTCTAAAACAAAGCTTCCTGCAGTTCTTTTTANGTCCCTCCAACTGTTCACNTGAAGACTATCGCTCGACTGAACCATATATTCAACAGCATTTTCGGCTTTTTTCCAGTTNAACAAAACCCTTTTCCCCTTAAGATCTAGCGAGATCTCAAGCCCTTCAACTGGCTGAGCAGTGTCAGTAGATTGACCGCGGTTGTTTTCAAACTGCCGCCAAAGCGCACTAGCAATTGAAAAATCGTCTGCAGGCGGCACATCTTCAGGATTGGAGCTAATTTGTGCGACAATCCCCATGTCTTTGCACAACCAATAATAATTACGAGTGAATTGAGTGACTGCTTCCTGCCAGTCNTCAATCAATCCTGGGATTTTTACATATGCCATNTTTTTGACCAGCTCATTAATTCGNAGACAGTCATGAAAGCCTAATCCCGGAAGNACAATTATACCAAAAGCGTCNACTGTCATTTCAGACTCATATACGACCTTAGTTGGAGAATCAAAATTTAATAATTCAGAGCGCGTGACAAATTCATANGAAGTCGATGACTTCCACTGATTGCCGTACCGAATAACCGCGGGAAAATCAAGCAACCGACCGCTCAACGGAATCCCCGGATTTTGCGCGTCAATGCTCTCGTCGTAAAACCCGTAAACGTAACGCCCCACACCTGGCTTCATATTTAGAAACAGGCTTTTCTGCTTGCCGGTCGAATCGAAAGTCGCCCGCTCCACAATGGTTGCTCCCTCGAATTCAACATTTGTGTCGATCTCACTTAGGTTTACATAATCAAATTGAATTATCTCATCCTCCGGACCGTCCCGGAAGTCCCACACCTGATCCTCTCCTTCCTCTCCGATATAATCAAGNACGTCCACTTCCTCCCTCGCTGCTTCCGAAAAATGGCCGACAAAGTTAGAGTACATCTTATAGTATTGTCCCTCCTTGCTGAACATGTCCTTACTTGTAATATGGATCTGCCCAGTCAGCCCGCCAGGCATCCACATCACTCCTGCTATCAAAGTGAAGCATGCCACAAATCGCTTGCTTGGACGATTTGCACCCGTTCGGTNATTTAAATTGGAGGGATTGATCATTTCAAATGTAATTTAGCAACAGTCATGCCACTGAGTTGGGGCTCTGATTGTCATATTCGATTAGCCAAACATTCTAAACACTAGCACAACACCGTGCGAAAGCCACGCAANATGCGTGACCNAAGCTCTCAAATCATAAAAACGATCAATTAACAGGTCAATCCATCCTCTTTCGGATTGCACTGCATCGACATCGTACTATTGTTTGGCCGGGGCTCTTTAAGCAAGTCATGAAAAACCACCTCGATTTTGAACAACCTATTGTCGATCTACAGACAAAGCTCGATGCACTAACCAATACCAAATTACCAAGTGGCGTTCAAGTAGATTTTCAGAGTGAAGCTGACCAAATTCGAGACAAAATCGTGGAAACGCGAAATAACATCTACACTAACCTTACACCTTGGCAACGCGTCCAACTAGCACGTCATCCAAAACGCCCTTACACACTCGATTACCTTCGGCTTTCCTTTGAAGATTTTTCTGAACTGCACGGAGACCGTCTTTATTCCGACGACAAGGCCATGGTTTGCGGTTTCGCCATGCTAGGAGAAGAACGCGTCATGGTTATTGGCACTCAAAAGGGACGCGACACGAAGGAGAACGTTATGCGCAATTTTGGCTGCGCACATCCTGAAGGTTACCGCAAAGCACTCCGCCTAATGAAACTAGCTGACAAGTTCGAGCTTCCTATCATCACTATTATTGACACCGCTGGCGCTTTTCCTGGCATAGGGGCTGAAGAGCGCCATATTGCCAAGGCAATCGCCGTTAACTTACGAGAGATGATGACGCTTAGAGTGCCAGTGATTGCCGTAGTTATTGGTGAAGGCGGATCCGGGGGGGCATTAGGCATTGGCATAGCAGACCGTGTGCTTGTCTTAGAGAACGCCTACTACTCGGTGATTAGCCCGGAAGGGTGTGCCTCCATTCTATGGAAGGACCGTGCCGCAGCGCCTGACGCAGCGGATGCTCTAAAGATTACATCTGATCACCTGAAGAGGTTCGGCTTGGTGGACGAGGTGATTCCAGAACCTCTGGGCGGAGCACACAACGACATGGAAGCAACTGCCTCCACATTAAAAAAACACCTTCTAAAGCACATCAAATCAATCAAGAGAATGTCGGTCAAGAAACGCCTAGAATCTAGGTACAAAAAATTCCGTGAACTCGGTCAATTCGAGGAAGAACCGCTAGCCAGAAACGCATCCTAATCCCCGCTTGATCCAACAGGGAGCATCATGTTTCTCTGCCTTCCAACCCCCCTAATGACAAGTTGTTTTTTGTACACATTAACGACTCCATAGGCGGTTTCGGTCGTATCGACCATCCCAGAAAATGTTACGTAATGTTGATAACCAAGGGCGCCGTAATTTCCTGCGTGATTATGCCCGTTCATATACGCAATCACGCATTTACTATCTTGCAACAGATCTAGCACTTCCGCAGCGTTCCATAAGTTATGTACATTCTTCGGATAAACTGGGAAATGACAAAACAAAATCACCCGCTCTCCCAATCTCTCCGCTTCGATCAGATTTTTTTTAAGCCACTTCATTTGAGCCTGACCTAACGCCCCGTTCCATTCAGGTGTACCCTTTGGCAATTTAGCATGATACGCTTTAGCTTGGACAAACCGAGGGTCCCCGACAGGGTAAGCATGCAGGCTAACATCGTTTCCATCCAGCACTATAAAACGGTAGCCTTTTCGCACAAAATGGTAATAGCATTCCTTCAGCCCCAGCACTCCCGGCACCTTTGCCTTACTCTCATCGGCCACCTCGTAATCATGATTACCAAGCACATGATAATGATCTGCTTTAAGCCGATTGTAAATGGGCACCACGTCGGCAAAACTCGAGTAATCTTTATCAATGAAATCGCCAAGGTGAACCACAAACTCTAAATCAAGCCGGTTCAACTGCGCAACACACTTGGCCAACTTCTCACGTGACAATGGATACTGTCGCTTGGCGTCCTTGGTAACCGGTATGTTGCAGTACTGACAATCAGCAATGACCCCAAACGAAAATATAGGTTTGTCTGCAGTCGCCAACTGCCCAAAAAAAAACGGGACAAAATTCAGCGCAGCCAAAAATCGCAAAATCATGAGAGCTTCCACCCCTTACGATACTCCCTGCGGACGAAGCGGTTGGCTTTTTGACTGTTCCTAGAACATAGATTATTTGTATCCCACTTCACCTCTTCACCGGCGCGAATGGCTAAATTCCCAAGTAGCACCATCTCAGTGAAAGGACCAGCAATTTCAAACCCGCTTAGCGGCTTGTGACCACTGCCGGTAGCCGCATCAACCCACTCGACATAATTATCCTTTGTTCGCGTAATAGTTTTTCCGGTTCTGGTTTCAATTTGCTTCACCTCATCCTTATCTCGACCTGTGACCACCCAACCGGAGAAGCGGTTAAAAAACATCCTCCCTTTGTCCCCGATTAATACCGATCCGTAAGCACCCCTGCGTTTCCCCTTTTTAGTCAGGTCTACTCCATCAGTTACCTCGAGAGAGGGTGCATTCTGAACACCGTTTTTCTTGCCGTCGTACCAAACCAATTTAACTGGAGGACGACTCCCGCGGTAACCAAACTGGTAATCAACCAACGCCCAACTTGGTGCGCTCTCAACTGAGTTGCCGCCATGCTGCGCCCTTACGCTTGCAGGTGATCCTAAGTCCAGACNCCACCACGCCATGTCCATTATGTGACAACCCATATCTCCCAGCGCACCGGTACCAAAATCCCACCAACCGCGCCATGCGAACGGCACGTAACCCTTGCCATATTCTCGGAACGGNGCAGGACCAAGCCAGTTNTCCCAGTCCAGACCTTTTGGGATACCCGTCTTGTTGGGGCGCGTCTTCATTCCCTGCGGCCAAATTGGACGGTTAGTCCAAATATGCGCTTCTGTAATATTGCCGATGATATCAGCCCGTATCAATTCAACCGCTCGTCGAATCGGTTCACCGGCATGTGCTTGGTTNCCCATCTGTGTAACCACGCCCGTTTCCTTGGCCAGTTTGGTCAGATGTCTTGCCTCATNAATATTATGGGTGAGGGGCTTTTGTGTGTAGCAATGTTTGCCCATCCGCATAACCAGTGACGTGGCGACCGCATGCGTATGATCGGGTGTGGAAACAGTACAGGCGTCTATGCTGCTGCCCATCTTGCTCAACATTACGCGATAGTCCTTGAACCGCTTGGCCTTGGGATATGCTTTAAACATCTTTGCCCCTCGATTATCATCTACGTCACACAGCGCGACGATATCCGCGCCCGCCTTAGCCGCGCCCGCGATATCCGCACGCCCCTTACCCCCGGCACCAATGCCGGCTACTGCCAATCGACTGTTCGCACCAAACACACGGCTTGGCACCACTTGAAAGCCCATCATTGACACAGAACTCACACCAAGGAAACGGCGGCGGTTCATCCTTAATTTATTAGCGTTTACAGTCATAAAAAAATCAGTGAAGCGCTGGACGAAGCTCCAGCTCAGCAACTATTTTACCCTCTTCAACATTAAAAAAACCTAGGCGTTTATAAACATGTTCTTTTTCAAAAAATTCCAAGGCCATCTTTACAAAAATATGCCCGTGCCGCGCCTCAGACACCCATAGGCCATGATAAAAACTTCTGAGCTGCGCGTCATCGGTCATAGCCTCGGATATCAGGCGAAACCGCTCGGCCCCACGACACTCAATGACTGATGCTATCAACAGCCGGTCAAGAAAGCGACGCGTGGAGTCGCTATGAATAAGGGTCATTAACCCCTTGATATACGGATCCGCCTCCATCTCCTTGGCCAAAGGGATGCCACGTTCGCGCATCACTTCATAAACTTGTTGAAAATGTTCCAATTCTTCCACTCCGGTAGCGATAAGCTCCGGAATAATCTCCAATCTATCGGGATACTTGGCCACAAGACTCATCGCCATGGCCGATGCCTTTCGCTCGCAATCTGCATGATCTTGCAAAAATGCCGGGATATCATCCTTGACAACGCTTACCCACTCTGGGCGTGTTGCCACCGTTAGATCCAGTGAGAATTTCATCCGTAAAGACAGGCTAACAACTTGATCAAGCGAGGTGGAGAATGAAGTTGAAAAAAACAAACTCCACTTTAGATATCATTTCGCATAAGTTATAGACACGCCTGTGATCGTGTAGATTTACATGAGCCGAAAAACCAAAATCGCTGTACTGGGTTCCGGCAGGGGATCTAATTTTGTCTCACTAGCTAACGCCTGTAATGATGGCTCCTTGCCGGCGGAGATCGTGATGGTCATAAGCGACGTCAAGGACGCCAGAATTCTACAGCTTGCCCAGGAATTACGCCTTCCTTCGAAATTTATCGAACCGGGGAAATATCGAACTAAACTAGACGAGACCGCCGAGACTGACTATGTAGCCACCCTACTAAATTCGGGCGCAGAATGGGTCGCATTGGCCGGATTCATGCGGATACTCAAGGGCGATTTTCTACGTGCATTTGAGCAAAAAGTCATTAATATTCATCCCTCTTTGCTGCCTGCATTCCCAGGACTCGAAGCTTGGAAGCAGGCGCATGAATACGGAGTTAGGGTCTCAGGCTGCACCGTTCACTTGGTGGATCACGGCATAGACACTGGCTCCATCCTCGCGCAAGGCGTGGTGCCTGTGATTGAAGGTGACACTCCGGAGTCACTCCACCGACGCATTCAGGAAGAGGAACACAAACTTTACCCGCGAACACTCGCCCGTTTGTTTAACGGTGAAATTAGCATCGGCCAATTAGTATAAGAGCTAATGAAATATAAAACGAAAACGTATCAAAAAACATTCAAATTCAATCCGGCCCAATCAGTTCAAAGCATTCGGCAGTCCATGTTCTCGCATGTAGGGAATCCAAGAATCTTGACTTCACATAAATGAGTAAAAAGAAAGTCATCCGATTTGGCTTACCCAAGGGCAGCCTGGAAAAACCGACTATCGAGAAGATGGCCAAGGCTGGATTCAATGTTCGCAGCAGCTCACGTTCTCTGGTGCCTTACATAGACGATCAGGAAATCGAGATACGCCTAATCCGCGCGCAGGAAATCAGTCGCTACGTCGAATTAGGCTACCTTGACTGCGGCATTACTGGACTAGACTGGGTTTTGGAGAACGGATCCAAGGTTCACGAAGTTACCGAGCTGATTTTCAGCCGCGCCACCCGCCGCCCTGCCCGCTGGGTGCTGTGTGTCCCAGAGGAGTCCCCAGTTAAGAGCGTCAAGGGACTTAACGGCAAGCGCATTGCAACAGAGGTTGTAAACCTTACGAAAAAGTACCTACGCAAGCATAGGGTCAAGGCCAATGTCGAATTTTCCTGGGGTGCCACAGAGGTAAAAGCCCGCGAACTAGTCGATGCCATTGTTGAAGTAACTGAGACAGGCTCTAGTCTGGCGGCCAACAACCTGCGTATTATAGATGAACTACTTTCTTCCACTCCCCGACTGATCGCCAACATGGAAACTTGGCAAAATAACTGGAAACGGAACAAGATAGAAACTATCGCCATGCTGCTCCGTGGAGCGCTCGACGCAGAGTCCAAAGCTGGAATGAAGTTCAACATCGAGAAAAAAAACCTCTCAAAGGTGTTGAAAAAGCTCCCAGCCTTGCGTAATCCAACTGTTTCTGGCTTAAGCAGCAGCGGCTGGGTGGCGGTTGAGACTGTCATCGAAGAAGTTGTCGCACGGGAAATCATTCCTATGCTAAAGGCAGCTGGAGCAGAGGGCATCATTGAGTATCCGCTCAATAAGGTTGTCCATTAATTTGATAGACTGAAAAAAGAGACCACGAAAATAAAACATACATGGGTTCACTGAAGAAACGCCGGAAAGCTAAGATAAATAAACACAAGCGCAAGAAGAAATCCCGCGCCAACCGCCACAAGAAACGCACCTGGCAGAAGTAGCCAACAGACAGGCTCGGACAGTAGTACTTCAGGGTGGACCACCGAACATGAGACGCGGTTCACAGTACAGACTTTTCATTGGGTTGAGTATAATTTGGCTCTGCCCGGGTTGCTACACTTCGCCTCTGGCCAAATCGCGTCCCGGCATTTCTTCCGGAGTACACGGTGTAAATATTGAGGAACTATCAAAACCGGACAGCCCTGAATTCAGGAACCGTGTAGAGGGCCTTACCCATTATATAACTAGTCGCAGCTTTGAGTTACGTCTTAAGACGTCTGATTCGCTCAAACATCTCGAAGCCGCAGCCAAGGCTGACCCTTCACAAGAAACTGTAGTAATCAGGGCCGCACAACAGTTCCTTAAGATAAAAAAAACCGACAAAGCCATCGAGGTCCTTCTGCGCGGCCAAGCTGTCGAGCCAGAATCTGTGGCATTGAACGAATGGCTGGGACTCACCTACCAACAGGCTGGCCAGACTGAGGAAGCCATCGCTGCCTTCCAAGCCGCCATATCAAATCCGAATCCAACACTGATATCGGTTCGCGGATTAACCAAACTCCTCGCCTCAGCTAACCGTTTTGAAGATGCCTTCAAGGTTTTGGACACTGCCCTCACCAAAGGTAAACTAAAAGCTGAATTCTGGCTTGGTGTAGCTGATCTGTACCGCGACATAGGCTTGGCTGCCAGGTCCAAAATGGACAAAATCAAATCCGGCATTATCACAAGTCTCGATCGGGCAATCGCCCTTAACCCGGAGAGCCCATTGATCATTCACCGATTGGCCGACTACTACAAAATATGGGGCGAAAACGACAAAGCAATAACTCTATTCATTCAGTTGATACAGCTTAACCCCGGCCTGCTCAGTGTCCGTGAGCAGTTAGCCGACCTTTACATGCGAGGGGACAAGGCGGAGGAAGCGGCGAAGCAGCTTGAGGCAATTCTTCGCGAGCGCCCCACTAATGAACGTGCACTATTCGCACTTGGAAGCATCAAACGTAACCTTGACAAACTAAACGAAGCAGCCACCCATTTCGAGACAGTACTCAAAATCAACCCTAAGTTTGAACCAGCCTATTACGAACTCGCTGGCGTTCGACTGTTCCAAAACAAACCTCATGACACACTCGAAACACTAAAGAATGCCAACGAGCGATTTGAGCCTACATTCATTAACAGTTTTTACACAGGTCTCGCTCAAAGTTCACTTCATCGATATACAAACGCGATCGAAAGCTTCCTNGAGGCTGAACAACTTGCTCAAGCAACTGAAAAAAACCGACTCACTCATTTTTTCTATTTTCAACTAGCCGCTGCATACGAACGAAACCGCCAATACGAAACCGCCAGCAACATCTTTAAAAAATCCATCGAAATGTCACCCGAATACCACAATGCAATGAATTACCTCGGCTATATGTGGACTGACATTAACCGCAACATCGATGAGGCAGCAAAGTACATTTCCCGNGCCAACGAGCTCGCCCCCGACAACGCTGCTTACGTTGATAGCCTTGGCTGGCTATACTANCGNCAGGGTAAATACAAGGAAGCACTAGCCGAATTACGACGTGCCGCCAAACTCACCCAGGAGGAACCAGATGCAACCATTCACGAACACATAGGTGATGCNCTCCATGCGCTTAAGCAAATAGACGAGGCCCATGNAGAGTGGGAGAAAGCACTCGGCTTGCTGCTTGATCAGGAGAAAAAAATGACTGCCCCTGATGCTTATCTACTTGAGCAACTAGGAAATGTCCGTAACAAACTAGGCAAAATTAAGAAAGCCAAGGCAAATTGGCAGCGCGCCTACGAAATCACCCCTAACGAAGCCCTTCGCATTAAAATTCAATATAAAACAAAAGAGTAAAAATGGGAAACCATTTCAGCACACATTACACCCTTGCTGAAGCCCGCGCCATGATACCGCAAGTACGAGAATGGTTGAATCAGATTAGCCTGCTGCGCCATGAGTACACCGAAGTTAGCAGATGCGTTGATACTATGATGAAAGCGCAGTCGGATATTGGCGGCATGTCGATCAACCAATCCATCAAAATCCTCTCAAAGATTCAGGCGATTCTCTCGGAATTTAAAAAACACGAAATACAGATCAAGGACCACGAGCGAGGACTGGTCGATTTCCCATCCAAACGCGGCAACCGCGAGGTCTTCTTATGCTGGGAAAAGGACGAGGAGGATATTGCCCATTGGCATGAATTAGATGCTGGCTACGACAGCCGAGAACCGTTATAGGCGATGGAACAACCCTCTAACCAGCCAACCCAATTCAAGAGGAGAGCAAAGTCACACCTGCACCCGCTAAGCGGTCTTTGGGTGTTTGCCATCGACAACGTATTTTTTGGTACCACGATGGTAACTGGCGGCCTGACGCTACCACTCTCATGTNCGCTGGCCTGCTGCGCCGGCACATTAGGCGTACTTTTCTTTCAGAAGGTTCTAGCCCGAGACAGTTTCGGCCAGACGATTCGCAAGGCANTCATCGCCGGCGTTATCTGCGGATTACCTTTCAGTATAGCTGGGACTGTTTATNGTGGCTGGATACTAACCATGGCCGGNCTCAGCCGGAAGAATAACCCTGACAATGATCAGCCTTCTGAATCCCAAGAAGATAACAATGCATCCCATTGANCTGCATGGGCANCAATCGGCCCATCGCTCCAGATGACGTAATCCGATCGGTGCATCTTCTCCTCTACCGTTATCTGAGCGCGAATTCGTCGGTTTATCTGATCTTCACTCCACCCTCGCCCCCTAAGTCTTTCTTTCTGGATGCTGGAAGAACAAGCCACGCACACAACTTTATCAAACTCTGACTCCATACTAGCCTCACAAAGAAGCGGTACCACCGCCACCCCAAGTCGCACCCCAAGAGACTCCCAACCGTTGAACTGAGCCTGCCTGATCTCACGAATTCTTGGATGCAAAACCCCTTCTAGGCTTTTAAGAGCTACCGGATCGCTGAAAACCAATTCTCCAACAATATCCCTATCGAGAGATCCGTCTCTCTGCAGGACTCCGGAACCGAATAGTTTAACAATCTCTAACAATGCTGGCTCACCAGGTTCAACTAGTTCACGGGCCAATTGATCCGAGTCGGACACTTTCGCACCTCGACTTACTAGGAGATTCGCCGCCGTAGACTTGCCCATACCTATGCCACCTGTTAGGCCTAAACGAATCATTGTAAAACTAAAAACCCTTTCTTTTAATATCCAAGGCTAAATCGGGGTTCAGCATTGCCGCTGTTGCAAACTGTACCGCCTCGCATCCTAGTTGAAGCGCTTGTCGCACNTCTTTAGAATTAGNAAGACCTCCCACACCAACCAAGCGCACCGGCTTACAACCATCTCGTATAAATTCATCAAACCAAGCCAATTGACCAAAAACTAAGCCACGAACAGCTTTCCCACCAATACCTCTGCAGCGTCCTTTAAAAAGGAATTNGCCATNCCTATTTTGAACACGCGCAGAAAAACCATTAACCATCACCAGCCCATCAATATGCGGCGAAACCGATTCAAAAAATGCCTGTGCGCAATCCTTCTCCATAAAATGGCCCACCTTAAGCAGCAGTGGTTTATCAGGGATCGCCCCACGCAACCGGGCTGCAACTATACCTGCATCATTTGCATTTAGATACAACTGGCCGTCAACGCTGCTCACATTTGGGCAACTAAAATTAGCCTCGACCCCGTCCGCCCCGCTGTCAGCAGCCCAACGCGCACATCGGGCATAATCAGCGGCCACATCATCAATTGAGTCCCCCTTTGCCGGCGNGGCAACNACAGAAACGCAAAGAAATTTACCATTTGCCAAGCACTTCCTCGCNGCAGAGACATCGTCCTGCCAAAACCGAGGCGGNTTTGAAGGCATTCCAAATGAGATGGCCCAATTTCCTTCCATTTTTTCAGTTGTATTAACCTTATCCGGAAGAAGCCCCCCGTTTGGCCAAACGATTGGCTGCAAATTTGGCATACCATATGAAAGCCGCTCGTGGCCACGCACCGTCTTGTAGGTCAGTATGTCGAAGCCAAGTGAAGCATAATAGAGCAACCAACGCCCATTAAGCAAGGGTCCAGCCGCTATGCCTAGTGGCGAATCTACTGGCTGCCCACAATACGTCCACCGACCATCAACAGTTGGCACATCGACACTAACTGGTGCTGGCGCTCGGTCAAAATTCCACACATATTCTTTATTGATGTTGTAGCGGTCGATAATATACACGGCAGGGCTAGNAGTATTAACGGAACTAAAACGTTAGGCGACTCCGAATACTTCACAATCTTGTCCATTGTAATGTGTTTTCATCAAGAACAAATCAATCGGCGCGAAAGCTTGTCCAGAATTGGATCGGGACTTTCTGCTTTTTCGCTAGGACTATCTGGCTGCCACAAAAGTGAAAAAAAACGCTTATTTAAAAAAGAGCCGAAAGAACTAAAANCAGATTTCGTAATCATTGGCGGCGGNCTTGGAGGATGCGCAGCAGCACTATCAGCTCTAAGATCCGGCTTGAATGTTATAATGACTGAAGAAACCGACTGGATTGGCGGTCAACTCACATCGCAGGGAGTGCCTCCGGATGAGCACAAATGGATCGAGAGCATCGGCTGCACTAGCTCATACAGAGAACTTAGAAATCACATACGCAACTACTACAAAAAGCATTACCCCCTCGCACCCCTCCTACGCAATTCCAAACAATTGAACCCCGGCAGCGGCTCCGTATCCCGCCTCTGCCATGAACCCATAGTTGCGCTGGCATGCCTAGAGGGTATGCTAAATCCATTTATCTCATCTGGCCAACTTACGATACTTAGAAAAACGATCCCTACAGCGGTCGAAACAGTAAATGATGAAGTTCGNTCCGTTAAAGTGATGTTCATTAANAGGAACTCCACACTCGTACTTCACGCACCGTTTTTTGCTGATGCTACTGAGTTGGGCGACCTATTGCCGATGGCTCATTGCGAACATGCTNTAGGAACAGAAGGAAAAAGTGTAACAGGNGAACTGCACATGCCAGAGAAATCATCTGCGCACAATCAACAAGCGTTTACAATGTGTTTTGCGGTCGAACATATCGATGGAGAAAACCACATTATTGACAAACCCAGTGAATATGATTTCTGGAAATCATTCACNCCTGACATCACACCCCCATGGCCTGGGAAATTATTAGATTTCACCTACACGCACCCTTCAACAGGGCTCCCCAGGAAGCTGGGGTTCAATCCCACGGGACCACATAAAACTGGGATCATCAATCTTTGGACATATCGTCGAATTCTTGCTGGCAAAAACTTTTTGCCGAATAGCGGATTCCGTGACATTAGTCTTATTAANTGGCCGCAGAACGATTATTTATTGGGCAATCTAGTGAGTGAAAATCTCGATGAACGACAGAGCCATATCGAGCGATCAAAACAATTAAGCTTATCCCTATTCTATTGGCTTCAGACCGAAGCCCCCAGGGACGACGGCGGCCAGGGATGGCCGGGACTACGATTGAAAAGTGACGCCATGGCCACCAGTGACGGAATGGCCAAATATCCTTATGTAAGNGAGTCTCGCCGCATCAAAGCTATGACAACTATCTTGGAAAAACATTGCGGGGTGAAAAATCGAATGATGGCGCTGGGCTTGAAAAACAACGACGAACTGCGTGCCAAACGGTATCCAGACTCAGTTGGCATAGGACATTATCAAATAGATCTTCACCCTACCACGGGTGGTGATAACTATATCGACTTCGCNACCCTNCCGTTTGAAATNCCCCTCGGCGCGCTCATTCCTCGCAGACTTAAGAATTTAATCCCGGCAGCTAAAAACATAGGAACAACACATGTTACAAATGGCTGCTACAGACTGCATCCCNTTGAATGGAACATTGGCGAAGTAGCAGGCGCTCTAGCCAGCCAATCTGTAGNCAGAAGNACCCTGCCNGTGCATTTTTTAACTAACAAAAAATATTTATCCATATTTCAGGATATTTTAATCAGGCAGGGAGTGGAAACCCGATGGCCAAAGAACTTTTNAAGAATCAAGCAAGTGTTCTTCAGTCTGCAACCACTAGTTTATTCTTTTATCGACAAGGGTCCTTTAAATTCCTCACACAGTTGCTAAGTTCTTCACCCCCTACCATGATCACCTCTTCAAACCTTGCCCCGAATCCAAAAAAGCTCTTAAGATTTCTGAATTGAAATTAGTTTAATAGTCACTTCATCGATACCTATCAATTATAGAAATGATTTAAACATTCCTCCCACAATGATGCGAATTTCGCTGAAATAAAAAAAATGCGATAAATATGACAATGAGTTTAGCTTTCATTATTTA
>PBKH01000010.1 GCA_002721375.1 Verrucomicrobiales bacterium | reverse complement strand
TGCTTGACAGCACCAAACCCACAGGCATCGGCCTACAAAACGAATCGGTCCTCACGCTCTCAAATCGTGGCCGTGGCCACCTGCTAACACGCTTCGATGCCGACGAAATGGTGAACGACCAAATTTGGAAAATGCTGCCAGGTTTCTACTGGTCAACCGGGGTGACCAAAAGCCGGCCGGGCAGCGAAGTGCTCGCTGTACACTCGGAGTTACGCAATCAGTTCGGCCGCATCCCGCTACTAGCCATCCGTGACGCCGGCCGGGGTAAGGTCTTATTTATGGGCACCGATAGCGCGTGGCGCTGGAGGCGCGGCGTCGAGGACAAGTTTCATTACCGCTTCTGGAGCCAAATAGCCCGCTGGATGGCTCACAAGCGCCACCTCGCCGAAAAGGAAGGCATCCGGTTAAGCTACACGCCCGAGACGCCCAAGGTCGGTGACCGCGTTTTCCTACAGTCAACCGTACTCGACGAAGCCGGTTTCCCACTGGAAAATGGCGAGGTCAACGGTGCAATCATCTCGCCTAGTGGCCAGAATGAGCAGATTGAACTGACGGAAATCGAAGGCGGCTGGGGTGTATATAGTGCAGAGTTATTGCCACAAGAAGGAGGCCAATTCGAAATTACTATCGAAGCCCCTGAACACGATCGAAAGCTCGAGACCAAACTGACCGTATCCCTCCCAAAACGAGAAAAACAGGGCCGCCCAGTTAACCGCACGGTGCTCGCCGAGATCGCCTCCATCACTGGAGGTGAAAGCGTCAACACTGACTCCCTTGATGAGGTTATCAAACGAATTTCCGTCCTTCCTGAGCCTAAACCGGCACAGATCCGCACCCGCCTTTGGAGCCATCCGGGATGGGGGAGCGCCATCCTACTACTGCTGCTCTTCTACTGGATTGGCCGCAAACTTGTAGGCTTGATCTAATAGCCAAGCCCCCAAACATAGTCTTTAAATCGTCTCCACACTCCATCGTTATTGGATGTCAAAGCACGAGTAGTCAGGAAAATGTTTGAGCGTTTAATTTTGCAACAGGGTCAAGCAGTAGCCCAAACACGTAGATTAGTCCCCGCTGTGCTCGTCCGCGGCCTCTTCGCTGATGACCGGGGCGATTGCCTGGAGCCGATCCTTACCATGGAGGTTTATGAGTTTGACACCCTGTGCGTTGCGGCCAGTCATTCGTATGTGCTCAACGCCTGTACGCACCATCTGGCCGCCGACGGTAATAAGCATAATTTCATCCGTATCACGCACCGCCAGTGCACCGCAGACCTCACCGGTCTTGGCCGTGGTCTTCATAGTGATGATGCCTTTACCACCGCGCGACTGGACGCGATACTCGTCGAACCCAGTACGCTTACCAATGCCGTTCTCACCAGCAACGAGCAGCGTAGCCTCCTTCGCAACTATGGCGGCAGCGACAAGCCGGTCCTTCGTTCCAAGACGAATTCCGCGCACACCAGCCGCCGTACGGCCCATTGAACGGACATTCTCCTCATTGAAACGAATGCTCTTACCGTCGCTTGTGATTAGCACAACCTCGTCGTGTCCAGTAGTTAGTTTGACTGTGATGAGGCGATCACCTTCATTGATTCCAATGGCATTAATGCCGGTGCGGCGCACATTGCCGTAAGCGCTCAACGCCGTCTTCTTCACTGTGCCACTCTGAGTAGCAAAGAAAAGAAACCTTTCCTGCCGCCAGGTCAGATCCTTCTTGTTTTCATCTTGCTGCGACTCGACGCGGATCAGCGCGGCGATCTTTTCACCTGACTGCAACTCGAGCAGGTTGGCGATGTTACGCCCCTTAGCTGCACGACCCATGTCAGGAATCTCATGCACGCGGCGCACATAAACACGCCCAGTGTTGGTGAAGAACATTAAGTAGTCGTGTGTGCTAGCAGTAAAGAGGTGCTCTATAAAATCCTCGCCCTCACCCTGCACGACCGATTCCTTACGAGTGCCCATGCCTATAACACCCTTACCCCCTCGACGCTGGGCGCGGTAGGAACTAACGTTGGTACGCTTGATGAGGCCGTTGTGCGTAAGGGTAATGATAACGCCCTCGTTAGCTATTAGATCCTCAATCGCCATATCGCCCTCATCTGGAACGATATCGGTACGACGTGGCGTTGCATACTTATCCTTAATTTCGTTAAGATCCGCTTTAATGATTCCCAGCACGCGATCCTCCCGAGCCAGAATGTCCATCAAGTCCTCAATCTTGACGAGCAGTTCATCGTATTCGGCCTTGATCTTGTCCTGTTCAAGGCCGGTCAGCTGATACAGACGCAGATCGAGGATGGAATTTACTTGGGCCTCGCTAAGAAGATAAAAACCGCCCTGAATGCGCTCCTTGTTACGAACCTTTATGCCCCATTTCTTAAGCACCTTCTCCGGGAACTCAAAAGCAAGCAGTTTGACACGGGCCTCTTCGCGGTTCTTAGAGTTACGAATGATACGGATAAACTCATCGAGGTTGGCTAACGCACAGAGGTAGCCCTCAAGTGTCTCAGCACGGGCCTCAGCCTTATCCAACTCAAATCTCGTGCGTCGCAGGATGACCTCACGGCGATGCTCAATGTAGGCATTGATCAGCTCCTTGAGATTCATCGTTTTAGGCCGGCCGTGGTCGATCGCCAGCATGTTCACACTGAATGACGTTGCTAGTTGCGTGAACTTGTACAGCTTGTTGATAACAACCTTCGGCACCGCATCGCGCTTGAGCTCGACAACCACTCGAGTGTTCTCATCAGACTCATCGCGCACAGCTGTTATGTCGGTTATCGTTTTGTCATTCGCGAGTCCGGCGATTTTCTCCACCATCGTGGCTCGATTAACCATGTACGGAATCTGTGTAATAACAATCTGCTCTCGATTGCCCTTCATCTGCTCAACCCCAACACGGCCACGCTGCTTGATACTACCCCGACCGGTCTTGAAATAGTCGCGGATGGGATCCAGCCCGACTGCGAGACAGCCTGTCGGGAAGTCCGGTCCCTTGATGTATTGCATCAACCCCTCGATCGAGATTTCTGGTTCGTCGATCTGAGCACAGATACCGTCGACAATTTCGCCAAGGTTGTGCGGGGGGATACTTGTCGCCATACCGACTGCAATGCCAGTACCACCATTAATCAGCAGATTCGGGAACGCTGCGGGAAACACGGTCGGCTCCTGCCGGGTCTCATCGTAATTGGGCACCCAATCGACCGTGGCCTTGTCCATGTCGGTCATCAGCGCATGACCCAAGTGAGTAAGACGCGCCTCGGTGTAACGCATGGCGGCCGGTGGGTCACCTTCTACGGAGCCGAAGTTCCCCTGCCCATCCACAAGNGTACCACGCATCGACCACGGTTGGGCCATGTTCACCAGTGTCGGGTAGATCGTCGCCTCACCATGCGGATGGTAGTTGCCGCTAGTGTCGCCACAGATCTTGGCGCATTTACGGTAATGTCGACCAGGAGAGAGGTTCAGGTCATGCATCGCGAGCAGGATGCGGCGCTGTGATGGCTTTAACCCGTCACGCGCATCCGGCAGCGCACGCGAAATGATCACCGACATTGAGTAATCTAAGAACGAGTTTTTAATCTCATCCGCAACGTTAATTTTCTGGATTTTCTCGCTNGCCGCAAATAGCGGTGTGTTGCTTGCGGGTAATGAATCCTTGTCCTTGGAATCTGCCATGAGTTTCTAAAAAGTTTTTTGGATCAAATGTCGAGGTTACGGACGTTGAGTGCGTTTTCCTGAATAAAATGCCGACGCGGCTCGACCTCCTCACCCATCAGCTTGGTAAACATCTCGTCGGCCTCAACAGCATCCGACTCCTCCACACGCAAAAGTTTGCGCGTCTCCGGTGCCATNGTCGTCTCGAACAGCTCTTTCGGATTCATCTCACCCAANCCCTTGAATCGCTGGATCTGAAGACCCTTACGCCCGACATCCATGATCGCCTCAAGGATTTCCGAAACGGAAAACAAACGACGCACATCGCCGTTACCATTATCACCGTGGTGAATTTCAAAAAGCGGCTCATCCTGAGCCGAATAATGCTCAACGCTTAAACCCTTGCGGTTGAGCTTGGACAATATTTCCTCGACTGCCGTGTGTTCATGCAATTCCACATGGCGAGCCCGACGTCGCGGCCCCTCCTTCTTCTTTGGTTTGCGACCGCTCTCGACTACAGATTCCTCCTCAGCAACAGATTCCTCTTCTTCCACGCCAAACAGACCAAGGTCCGGATTGNCCTTGCCGAACTTAGCCAAGACAGCCTCGNTCTGAAAATAATGAACCGTTTCGTCGTTGCCCTCCCAGATCTTCACAAGATGGCTCGGGAGCGACTTTTTCTTCGGATCCCGCTGCTCCAAGTAATCGCAGAAGTCCCCGCCGTGTCGATGGATCGCCCGAGCGTATTTGTCGAGAGACTGCAANAACTCTAAGATCTCACCCAACTGTTTCTTGGCCACCTCTTTGTTGTTTTCAAGACTGAGTAGACGCACATCTTCCGATCCGAGGCCTAGCAACATCTTCGTCATCTGGGCATCGTCATCGATGTACTCGACCCGCTTTTTGCGAGTGACCTTGTAGAGCGGCGGCTGTGCAATATAGACGTAGCCCTGCTTCACTAGGTCCGGCATCTGACGATATAGGAACGTCAGCAAAAGCGTGCGNATATGCGAACCGTCCACGTCGGCATCCGTCATGATAATAATCTTGTGATAGCGCAGCTTCTCGATATTGAACGCCCCCTCTCCCTCGCCCGAACCAATACCGGTGCCGACCGCCGTGATCATCGTACGGATCTCGCGATTCTCCAGCACCTTATCAAGTCGAGCCTTCTCAACATTGATCAGNTTNCCTCGAATNGGCAGGATCGCCTGGAACTTCCGATCACGGCCCTGTTTTGCCGAACCACCAGCGGAGTCGCCCTCCACAATGTACAACTCCGTGTTGGCCGGATCTCGATCAGAGCAGTCTGCCAGCTTTCCTGGCAGGCCACCGCCTGTCATCGCCGTCTTTCGCACCGTGTCACGGGCCTTGCGAGCCGCCTCTCGGGCCCGGGCCGCAGTCAGGCACTTGTCGACAATCTTCTTTCCAAGCGACGGGGTGCTGTCGAAATAGCCCATCAAGCCCTCGTAAACAATCGACGAAACGATGCCCTCAACCTCGGTGTTGACCAGCTTAACCTTGGTCTGTGACTCGAACCGCGGATTTGGCAACTTGACACTTAGAATACAGATCAAGCCCTCGCGGACATCGTCGCCCGACAGGCTCGGGTCCTTTTCCTTGAGCAGCTTGTTCGCCTTGGCGTACTGGTTTATCGCCCGCGTGAGCGCCGTCCGGAAACCAGTCAGATGTGTTCCACCGTCAGAGTTAGCGATCGAATTGGCAAAACACAAAATCTGGTCGTTGTAACTTGAGTTGTACTGAAGCACACAGTCAACGATGACCTCATCCTTTGTGGCATGAAATGAGATCGGCTTGGAGTGGATCACCTGCTTGTTCTCACCGATCTGCTTGACGAATTGAATAATGCCTTCCTTGTAAAAGAACGTCTCAGTCTTGCCGCCCTCGCGCTCGTCAGACAGCACTATTGTGATGCCCGGATTTAAGAACGCNAGTTCGCGCAGTCGATGGTGAAGAATCTCGAACTTATAATCCGTAGTGATCGTAAAAATTTCAGGGTCAGGCAGAAAGGTTATCTTGGTGCCGGTCTTTTTCGTCTTACCGATAACATCAAGTTTTTTTGTTGTCTTACCTTGTGCAAACTCAATGTAATGCACCTTGTCATCACGATAGATTTCCGCCTTAAACCAGANGGATAGCGCGTTCACACATTTGGCGCCGACCCCGTGCAAGCCACCGGAATACTTGTAAGCCCCCTGGCCGAACTTGCCGCCAGCATGTAGATTAGTTAGCACAAGCTCGACCGCAGGCATCTTGAACTTTTTGTGCATGTCCACCGGGATGCCTCGACCGTCATCCTCAACCGACACCGAACCGTCCACGTGAATCGACACCTTGATCTTGTCACAATAGCCGGCCAAATGCTCGTCAATTGAATTATCGAGCACCTCGTAAACACAGTGATGCAGTCCGTTTTCGTCAGGGTCACCGATGTACATTCCAGGCCGCTTGCGTACGGCCTCAAGACCCTCGAGTTTGTCAATTTTGGTGGCGTCGTACCGGTCGGNACTGGCTGTCTTTTTAGGCACTTTTATCGATCTTAAAGGATTTAAAACAGGGAAGAAAATTCTTAGAAATAAAGGTCCAAAAAGTTCCTCCCCGCAAAAAACAATTTATATCCAAAAACACTCTTATTTTTCAACCCCTAAATCCATTATTCTAAAACTATTAAAATCCAATATATTGTGGTTTTTAAGTTTAAAATAATACTAGATNTTGTGCTTTTATTAATTT
Source organism: Verrucomicrobiales bacterium (assembly GCA_002721375.1). Lineage (GTDB taxonomy): Bacteria > Verrucomicrobiota > Verrucomicrobiia > Limisphaerales > UBA1096 > UBA1096. Next base: position 55,020 of record PBKH01000010.1, on the reverse strand, counting down.
TTAGGACANNCNCAATCAAGCGGTTAGCAAACCAATGCAAAAAAGCCCTAATACCGTCTAATTTTGACCAGATATTGTAATGGAAAACAAACCTCGATTGACCAAAACCCCACGCCAAATAAACAAATGGTTTTTTATTAGCAAAATTGTCTCGAAATGTTCATAAAAACGTTACCGGGAACAAACCCAAAGAATGAACGAATCCAAACACCCAAAATCTTTNTCAATCCTATTTGCACTGAACCTATTCGCTCTNCTGACGACACTGATTGTTTCTATGGACGACATTTGGGAGGCGGTTCGTGTGGTGATTGGTATACAGGCAATCGTTTTGGTGCTTGGACTTATCCTTATCGCCTTTCCGAAGTCGAAAGGCAAAAGACTTAAGATGTTCGGCATTCTAAGCACAGTGATAGTAGCGCCTTTGATCATTTTCTACTCTGGATATTTAATTGGAACAACCTTTGATAACAGTATAGCACAAAAGGTATTTTCACTGCTCTCCTTTTACGCTGTCGCCATACCACTGTTGGTGATTGGCTTATTCGCCAGAGAAGAGGGCTGGTCTGCAAATCCCAATTCCATCAGAAGGCAGTGTTTTCTGTATCTCTCTTTCCTCCTAGGTGGGGTAGGAGCCGCAATAAACGATCCCGAGATTGGAATGCCTGTAATACTAGGAATCGGTTATGCAATGCTCACACAGACCTTACTCCTAATTTGTCTTCCAATCATGAAGGGACATCGACTGCGTCTGATCGGAATGGGTATCTTGACAATCATCGGCCCAATCTCATTAGCTTTAGTCGCCGCCAAGTTCTCCGAAGAACAGTTAAAGATGAGTAGCAGCAAAACCCAAGAGTTGGTGGCACTGGTTCTGTTCGCTGCAGCGATTGTATTTAGTCTACTCGCAATGTTCCTGTTGCGGCACGGGTGGATCGCTGAAGAAGCTAAGCGCCGCATCAGCTGGTTAGGCAACGGGCTCCTGATGCTTAACATTTTTGCTCCTTTCGGACTTTATCTGCTGACGGGCAGATTAACNAATGGGGGAAGTCGAAATGAGGAATGGTTAATGCTTGTTCCCGGCTGGTTGTTCTTCATAGGCCTGACCCTGATGACCCTCGGGCGCGGCGTAGGCGGCCTACAGCCGATCAAGCCGTTGCACGGCTCCGGCGAAATGTCGTTCCTCATCGGCGCGGCGATGCTGTCGGTGGCTTTCCTAATCGGCGAAACGGAGACCTACGAGCAGGATCCATATGTTATCATAGGGCTTATCCTCCTCGGCATCCTCGCGCTGCACCATGTGATGCGCGGGTTCGTCTCGCGCTGGGTTCGCGATTCCGTTCAGCGGTTCCTGTTCAAGTGGACGGTACGCGGCGTGCCGGCTCTCATCGTGCTNGCCATCGCCGGGGTNTCCACCTACTACGCACTCGGCAAAAGCATGGCGAATAGCGCCTTGGCCAAGTACAAGGCCACCAGCGAAGCGGAAGGGTGGAGTTACGACTTCAACGATTACGTCGGCGAAGTCCCGGCCGATGACGACAACTTTTTCATGGCCAAGCCGTTCAGCGGTTTCCTTTATACCCAGAAGGTCGGCGAGAAGCCCGTTTACCTCAACCCCACCATCAAGACGAACATTGAAGCCGTCCTAGATTTAAAGGTTTTCCCAAGAGATAGGATACGAAAACGGACTAGTCCGCATTTGGGGAATTTTGCCGNCCAACTTCGCAGAGGGGATCCAGGTAACGCTTTTAGTGCATACCGTTCTCCGATGGAGGGAACCGACCGCGAGGTGATCGAACGTTATTTGGCCCAATTCGACGCCCTGTTCCGTGAACTGCAAGAAGCAGCCAAGCGGCCAAAGCATTACTTCCCATATCCATTCAAGAACGGACTCAAAAGCGCCCATCCGCACTTGAGTCCGATGAAATGGATGACGCAACTCTTGTTTAACTCTGTCAGACTTAAACTAGCTCTGGGCGATACCGACNGGGNGATGGACCATGCGCGGCTTCAGTTTCGGTTGTTCGAAGCCTCGAGAAGTGACCCGTATTTAATCGGCCAGATCGTAAACATCGCTGTGGGTTACATCATCGTAGGGGGGCTGAATAACGGATTGCACTTGAACGGATGGAGCNACGAACATCTNACAGAATGGGACACATTCCTCACACTCGACTNGGACTACTTCAAGCAATGGGAACGCTGCATGCAAGAAAATCGCTTGAGTGTTATTCTTAGCATCGAAAGCACCATCAACGGAGAGGAGTTGGGAATGTTGAAAGACTTTTTTGAATACGCCAATCTAATCCCTAAGCAATGGCTGGTGAATGATTTGATTCATTACGACACCACCATGAAACGGTTCATCGAATTGATCCGGGAAGCAGAACAAGCCGGCCAGTTAAACCAAAGAAAGATTAGCGAGCATTTCTGGGAGGCTGAGATGACCAGCGACCAAAAAAAATATCCTTTNAGCGGAAGCGGTATGCTGTTCTCTCCCAATGAAANATTCCTTTCCAAGGCAGGNCNAATGATGAATCTGTTTTCCGCCGCACGGTTGGGCATCGCCATAGAGCGATATCGTCGNNCCAAGGGNACTCTCCCCGGCAATCTTAACGAGTTGGTGCCGGACTACATCGCTGCTCTGCNGAACGACATCTTTACCGGCAAGCCGTTGGAGTGGGAACACAACGGTAGTCCGAGATACAAANTCGCCACAGGAGAACTTGATTCTTCATCATGGACTTACGATGCCGTCCTCGCAGCAATCCAAGCAGGTGATCTGGATCAACTAAAGGCTTACACCAAAGACGGTTGGTCGGTCGCCAAACCCGGGAAGGAAGAATCACCAGACAAGGANCCTAACTTAGCTGGGGTNATGCCGGGTATGGGCTTTTTTAGCGGCCCAAAAAANATCGACTTCGAAGCATCCGAAACTGAAATCCTCACACAACAACACGCGCTGCACCACGCCGTCCATAGTGAAAACAAGGAACTAGTTCGATGGCTTATTGATCAGGGCCTTGACCCGGACACCACCGCCAACGTTTGGACCCACGAACCGCCGGACGAGCAGCCCTCTACGGGCATGATGGGGATGGGTGGAGACGGCGACGAACGAACCGTGCTGGAGTTTGCCGTCAGCGAACAGGATGCCGAAATGGTCACGACGCTGCTCGATGCNGGGGTGCTCCCCATCGATGCCGATGAGGAACCGAAAACCCCCGACACCCCGGCCACCCCGCTCGGCATGGGCCTGCCAGGGATGATGGGCNGCATGCCGGACATGATACCGAGCATGATGAATCCCTTCGGAATGCCGGGAATGGGGATTCCTGTGCCGAAGTCGCCTTCGGCATTTGAATTAGCCAACACAGAAACCCTACCGCTNCTTTTGGCCAAGGTGCCGGATNCCTTGATGCCCAAGGCGCTCGAGGAGAACAGCGAGGTTTCGCTTCTACGCAAGACCTTGGCCAAGCGCGACCTGGCCAAGGCACGGCTCTTGGTCGAGACAGGNGCCGATGTCAACCATCCCAACACTGATAAGGGATTTGACCTGGATAAAGTAAACCGAATGCTTTCAGACTCGTCAGAAGATGAAACTGAATCATCCAAAAATGCGATCCAGGAAAACGACAAATTGGAAATGCCGCTTGACCAAGGAATGGACATGGACATGCCGGGCATTAACCCCTACGGGAGTATGCCGCTTGTTATGATGCCAGGAATGATGGGCATGGGAATGATTGAGGATACCAACAAAGCAGAGTTAACAGCTTTATCCGTCGTCTCACAAGCGGCGCGGGTCGGCGACTGGGAATTCTTCCAGCTGATCCTCAAGCGTGGCGCCGACCCGAAACGGAGCGAACATGACGGGAGCACCCCGCTGCACCACGCCGCCGTCAACCCGAACGTACAAATCCTCAAGCATCTGCTGACGCAGCAGCCCGACCTCGACACCAAAGACGACGCCAATCGGACCGCCGCTTCGTACGCCGCCAAAGCCGGCCTGCTCCAGAACATTCGCCAACTGGAACAAGCCGGCGCCAACCTGAACGACAACACCCTGATCAACGCCGCCATCCGGAGCCTGAATCGGGAGCTCGTTGGCCTCCTAATCGACAGCGCGAAAAAACCGCTGAACGAAAACTGGAACCGCGCCCTGCAAGAATTGGAGGAAATCATTGAATCAGCAGTTTTCTCAGGAAAACCGGACAATACCATCGGCATGGGAATGGGGATGATGCCGAATGAAGGCTACGAGGGCAGTATGATGAGCATGCATGGGATGGGATCGTCGTCTAGGTCATTATCCGAAGATGAACTGGCATCCATCCGGGCCATCGGTACGCTACTGATCGAGAACGGCCTGTCATCCGCCAAGCTGAAGACCCACGACGACATTGCCAATCTCATGAAGGAAAAGCCTGATACCACACGAGAAGACACAGAGTAGTCTCTAGTGGGACCTCTGAAGGCGAGCTTATCGTGGACAAGAACGGTCTAAATGATGTCCGAACTAAGGATTAGATTTATTTAGGAATTATCGTCAGGCAAGTAAGCCCAACCTGACTAAGGAATTATAGAGGCCTCGAGAGAACGATGAACCAGGCGGAGTCGGACTCTGTATTGCCAGCAAGAACCATGTGTTTTCCTGGTTTCAAGGCCTGCGACTTTTGAACCAACATTCTGCCATCGCTATAAAGGCCGACAGAAATTTTTTTGTTTTTCTTAATGTTCGTCACCATTATCGAGGCGGATCGGCTCAATTGGACGGGCNTAGTTTCCTTTTCTTTCAGTTCTATNTTTTTTCGATTCAGCCTGTAGTAGTATTTCCACTTAAACACGCTGGACAATTTGTCCTTGATTGNAGGCAATGCCTCCATCTTGTCTTTTTGTTCCNTATTGGTTCCCAATATAAGATTGGCCTNAAGAAAAATATGATGATCCGCCTGGGCCGCAATACAACTGCCNCCAGCAAAAACAAGCATAGATATAAAACGAGCGAAGGTTTTCAAAAGAATTTAGTCGGAGGCCATCTGGCCAAAAAGGAATTTTCTATAGGAAACAAAATGTTAATCAAGCTTAAGTTTAAGAGCTTAAGGACTTAGATCGATTGAGAAATCGAGCCAGACGACGCTCATATCATCGTCCTCAGTGTTAAAGGTCATCACTTCTATTTCATNATTAGACAACTCCAGTTCGTGATCGCTGCCAATTTTAATACCCAAGTCAGGCGNCCCATTGTGCCGCGAAGGTGAGTTAAGCAGAAGGAGGATACAGGCAAAACCGACCCACGGAGTTACTCGACGCAAGAACCATCCCATGCGGGATCNCGACTTGGCTTTTCGCTCTTTACAATCGATGGCTTTGGCAATTTGGCTCCAGTGGAAGTCGCCCGACTCCGGTAGTGAACGTGGCAATTCCGCGCCTTTCATCAATCCCCGCATGACAGTTAACCTATCCTGCAACTCCCGCAGGCCGGCATCGCCCTCGATGAACACTCGCAACGCTTCGGCCTCACGCCCGGTGATCTCACCGTCTACCAANGCTTGCACTCTTAATTCTATTTCTTTCTCGTTCATTCTATTAATCCATCNCGTTTCAGCGTTTCGTTCAGCAAACTGGCCAAGCGTTTCCGAGCATAAAACAACCGTGACATGACGGTCCCAATCGAGGTTCCCATCTTTTCGGCAATCTGCTGGTACTCCAATTGCTCGAATTCGTATAGAACGATCACCATTCGATGGTTATCTGAAAGCTTAGCCAGAGCANCATCGATTCTCTTTTTCAACTCTTCACGTTCCAGCCTATCGGCCGGATTGATCGCCTCCAGTTCNAAGNGGCTTTCTACCGGACCAGTAAAGTCCTCCATCGCCTCGATGGAATCCATNTTANCCCGCTTCTGCCTGCGCAGCTCGTCCATACAGAGATTGGTGACAATCCGACTCAACCAAGTCAGGAATCCGGCATCACCATGAAACTGATGAAGGCGCTGCCACGCCTTGANCCACGCACTCTGGGAAAGATCCACCGCAAGATCCTCGTTGCGCATAATGCTGTAGGCACGCGCATANACTCGATCGCGGTNCCGGGAAACCAACACCTCAAATGCATTCAATTCACCTAATTTGGCCCANTCGACCAATTTGGCATCGTCCGCTGATGCGTATNCTGAATCGTCNGGCANTTCAATCAACGAATCCCAAACCGACTTTATTCAAAACAGTTGCTTTCTGCTTTTCGGAAAAGCTATTGCCGTTCATGCATGCAGCATACATGAATAAAGCTGCTTAATTATAATTTACCCTTTGTACTTGGCAATTGTCCGGCAATACGAGGATCCCGCTGGCAGGCCATGTCGGCAGATCGAGCGAACGCCTTGAACAGAGCCTCAACGATATGATGCGGCTCGTCGCCATACAATAATTCCAAATGCAGATTGCAGCGGGCATCGTTAGAGAAAGCCTGAAAAAACTCCTTCGCCAACCCAAAACGAAACGCGGACGAAATGTCCTGCAACTTGTCGGTTTCCGTGATGGACTTCTGATGATATCTAGTCAGGCCACGCCAAACNAGGTGCGGCCGATTGCTGAAATCAATCACGCACCTTGCAAGGCATTCGTCCATTGGGACGAACGCCTCACCAGTAAATGGATTGCGAGGATCGAACCCGGTGCCGTAACGCCGGACACCCTTCTTGTCGCCTAGTGACTCTACGAATGCCTGACCAAGCGCAATGCCGCAATCCTCAACCGTATGGTGATGGTCCACCTCAATNTCGCCGTTACAGCGCAGGTTAAGGTCCATCGTCGCGTGCTTTGCGAACAATGTAAGCATGTGGTCGAAAAACGGGATACCGGTGGCGATCCTCGACTTGCCATTGCCATCGATATTTAGAGCAAGCCGAATTTTAGTCTCGCCGGTTTCGCGTTTAATCTGTGCCTTACGCGGCTGCATAATTGAGGATGGTTTGTTGCACGNATGGCNTCACTGATCTAGCGAAGCCAGATAACGTTCGGCATCAATCGCCGCAGCGCACCCCTCGCCAGCCGCCGTGACCGCCTGACGATACACATTATCCGAACAGTCGCCCGCCACAAACACGCCAGCAATATTGGTAGCTTGCCCACACTTGGGCAAGATATAACCAGCAGAATCCATATTGATCACGCCTTGGAACAACTGTGTATTCGGAACGTGTCCNATCGCGATAAACAACCCTGCACAATCGACCGTNCTCTCCTCGTTGGTCTGNTTGTTTCGGATTTTCACGCCAGTCACCTTATCCTGTTCAACATCCAGAACCTCANTGACCTCCGAATGCCAAACCGGCTCAATCTTGTCATTGGCCAAGGTTCGCTCGGCCATAATCTTGGATGCTCGTAATTTATCACGCCGGTGCACCAGATAAACCTTGGAGGCAAATCGAGTGAGGTAGGTCGCCTCCTCGCAGGCGGAATCGCCACCACCAACCACCACCAACGGCTGGTCCCGGAACATTGGTAANGCTCCATCACAGGTCGCACAGTAGGTGACGCCTTTTTTTTCCAGCTTTGCTTCACTCTCAAGGCCGAGATGGCGGTGCCCTGCCCCACTGGCGATGATCAAAGTCTGGGTCTCCAACTCTTTACCGTCAACCGTCAGTCTGAGGGGTTGCCCTCTGAAATCCACAGACTCAACCGTGCTCCCAAAATTGATCTTCGCCCCAAACCGCTCGGCCTGCTGCTGTATCTCCACCATCAATTCCGTGCCATCGATGCCCTTCGAGAAACCGGGGAAATTCTCGACGATACTCGTCGTAGTGAGAAGCCCACCCGGCATGGTGCCAGTCAGCACGACAGGTTCGAGATTAGCACGGGCAGTGTAAATTGCAGAAGTCAGTCCGGCACAGCCAGACCCAATGATGACCACTTTTTCCATACAGGCGACGGAAGGTAAAAGCACAGTCTGCCGATGGCAAGCCAAGCGGGCAAAAGAGACCAAGTGCTCAGCCAACCTCTAAAGACCGATAACCCGTTTCACAGCGTCCAAGTCAGGTTCAACAACCTTAGGCTNGGCACCAGCGACGCTAATGGCGGCATCCGAATCCTTGAGGCCGTGGCCGGTGAGAGTCACCACAATCCTGCTGCCAATAGGAATGATCCCATCACGCACGCAGTGAATAAGCCCAGCCAACGGAGCAGCACAGGCAGGTTCTGCAAACACCCCTTCGGTTCCGGCAACTAGCTTGTATGAAGCAAGGATCTCCTCATCCGTAACTTTTCCAATGTGTCCGTTAGACTCCTTTACCGCACTGATGGCTCCGTCCCAACTGGCTGGATTACCAATGCGTATGGCTGTAGCCACAGTCTGCGGATTTTTAACCGGAGCACCATCTACAAGCGGAGCGGCATTGGCCGCCTGAAACCCGAACATTCGTGGCTTTGCATCCGATTTTCCTGCATCATGATACTCCTTGTAGCCACGCCAATAGGCTGTGATGTTGCCGGCATTGCCAACTGGAAGAAAATGAAAGTCCGGCGCCTGGCCAAGCTGATCGACAACCTCGAATGAGGCTGTCTTTTGTCCNTCGATCCGAACCGGGTTGACGCTGTTCACAACCTCAACCTGACCGGTCTCACCCAGTTCGCGTACAATTCTCAGGGCATCATCAAAATTGCCCTCTATCGCGATCGTGTTTGCACCGTACATCAATGCCTGTGCAAGTTTACCGAGAGCGATTTTGCCGTTAGGCAGTAACACAATGCACTTGAGTCCGGCACGCGCAGCGTAGGCTGCCGCCGATGCAGAAGTATTTCCGGTGCTTGCGCATACCACAACCTCGGCTCCGCGCTCCTTGGCCTTGGACACAGCCATGGTCATTCCACGATCCTTGAACGAAGCGGTCGGGTTAAGCCCCTCGTACTTTAGGTACAACTCAATATCACCACCGATTTCCTTGGCGAGTCGCTCAGCNCGGATGAGCGGAGTATTGCCCTCAAGCAGTGTCACAATCGGCGTCGCCTTGCTAACGGGCAAATGGTCAGCATATCGACGAATCAAGCCAGGCCAGGCAGTTGGCGTGTTGGTTTCGCTTATACTCACTTCAGTCGAAATTCTCCACGCGAATCATGGTGGGCTTGGCCTTGACGGCAGACAATCGGGCGATTCGCCTCAGTGCTTTCTGCATCGCGNCATCCGGCGCATCGTGAAGCATCATGATCAACGGCACACTCTCGCCAACGTGCCCCTCNGGCTGAATCACTGAGCAGATACCGATTTTGGCTTCTCCGAGGACTGCCGCGATTTTGGCAAGTGTTCCCGGCCGGTCGATCACACTGAGTCTAAGATAAAACGGGCTGACTGCCTTCTCGATCGGCAAAACGTTGCCTTTCTCCTCATGCGGAACAAACGGCGGCACCCGCCCCATACTACCNTTCTTCAAATCAAGTGCTGCGTCGGCAAGATCACTAAGTACCGCACTCGCCGTGGCATCGGCACCCGCTCCCTGTCCATAGTGCAGTGTGTCCCCGACGATGTCTCCACGAACGAGGATTGCATTGTAGACACCACTGACATTCGCCAGCACATGTTTTTCCGGCAACAAAGCTGGATATACAGCGACCTGAACATTATCACCCAGTTTTTTAACGATGCCGAGCAACTTGATACAGTAGCCCATATGACGGGCAAATTCGATGTCTAGTGTGGTGATGTGCCGGATGCCCTCGACAAAAATCTGGCCGGGCTTAATCCAAAAACCGTGAGCCAGCGAGGCTAAAATCCCGGCCTTGTGCTGTGCGTCGAACCCGTCCACATCCAGCGACGGTTCGGCCTCGGCNTATCCCATCCGTTGTGCATCAACCAAGATATCCTCAAAGCCCCGCCCCTCAACCTCCATTTGCGTGAGGATATAGTTACAGGTGCCGTTGAGGATGCCGTACAGTCGCTGTATACGGTTTCCGCTCAAGCCCTCCCTAAGTGACTTAATAATCGGGATGCCGCCTGCAACCGCCGCCTCATAGTAGAGGTTNCCACCATTTTNCTCTACTAACTTNAAAATTGATTCGCCATGCGCGGAGATGAGCGCCTTATTGGCAGTAATCACCGGTTTCCCAAGTTTCAAAGCCTCGCTAACCACTNTACGCGCNGTGGTTGTACCNCCCATCAATTCCATCACTACATCGATCTTGGGATTGCGAACGAGTGACTCCCAGTCAGTGGTGACAAGATNTTTGGCCAATCGAGCCGGACGGGCCTTGCGCACGTTTCGCACNGCCACCCCNCCCAGCGCAAATTTCAACCCTAGCCGAGACGCCATCAGTGTGCCGTTGCGGGACAGACCCTGCACCACGCCACTACCGACTGTTCCGCACCCGACCAAGCCTATATTAACCTTCCGCATTTCCGGGGTGCGGAGAGTGACGGCAAAGCCGTCTTGGCTCAATTTATTTTTGCGAAAATCCGGCTGACCAAACGCTACATTGAGTAACTGCATAACGTACTCCGCGATACCAGGCTCGCTCGATTCCCTTGGCCCGGCGATATTGAGCACCTCGATCTCTTTTGCAGAAGTAAAACACCGGAGTGCCATTCCTTGCTTCAACAGATCCCCGTCTACTTTTGACAAAATCAAATGCGGCTTGACAAGACGTTTGGCCAACTCAGACGTGAGAGCAGTNCCCCCAACCAGACGCTTGGNCAGACTNACTATCAGTGTGCCATCGCTGTCGCGAACATTCCACTCCGTTCGCTCCACAGGGTTCGGATCTGGGGTTTCACGAAGCGGATACCGGGCATCAATAACGCCNTCCTCCGCCCANCGGCCAAGTGGACACCAGCCGCCACACGNCACATCATTAAGAATCGCCCAGTCGAGCGCCGCACGGTCAGCGCCAGTCTGTCCACCNGAGACGATCTTGNGCAAGNAACCTATCACGTCGACAGTCTAGATGAACTGATTCCCTGAAAAAATGTTTTCCCCTTGCAGCAGCTGATTTACGATGCGCCGCGGAGTTTTGATGAAGATTTTGGTGATCGGTGGTGGCGGCCGCGAACACGCCCTGGTTTGGAAACTGGCGCAGTCGCCGCGCGCCTCAAAAATTTGGTGCGCCCCCGGGAACGCGGGAATTGCCGGCGAAACTCTCGCGACTAATGACGCGGATGTCGAGTGCATCGGAATCGGCGCGGAAGATCTTCCCTCGCTGCTCAAATTCTCTCGAGACAACCAAGTCGATCTTACAGTCGTCGGCCCAGACAACCCACTGGCAATGGGAATCGTGGACCAGTTTCAAAACGCCGGCCTACGCGCCTGGGGGCCAACACAACAGGCCGCACAATTCGAATCGTCGAAAATTTTCTCGCAGGAATTCATGGATCGCAACGGCGTTCCAACGATGAAGTCTGGATCGTTCACGGCCGCCTTCAAGGCCAAAGCGTTCACCGATTCGCTTGGGGGAAAATGCGCCGTCAAGGCTGACGGCCTTGCCCTCGGGAAAGGAGTGCTCATCTGCAATACGCCGGACGAGGCTAATAAAGCGATCGACCAGATCATGACCGACCGTGCGTTCGGTGATGCAGGTTCCAGCGTGTTGATCCAGGAACTGATCACCGGCATGGAGGTGTCGCTGCATGCATTGTGCGACGGCAAAACCGCCAAGCTTTTTCCGAGTTCTCAGGATCACAAGCGTGCACTCGACGGCGACCAAGGCCTGAACACCGGTGGCATGGGCACCTACTCGCCGGTGCCGTTCCTGAGTGACAACAAACTCAACGAGATTGCCAATGCCGTGATCGAACCGTGGCTGGCCGGTTGCGCCGCAGAAGGTATCGATTTTCGTGGAATGCTATATCCTGGCATAATGCTGACCGACAGTGGCCCGAAGGTGCTCGAGTTCAACGCACGCTTCGGCGACCCAGAAACGCAGGTGTACCTTACCCGGCTCAAAAACGATCTCGTTGACCTGCTTGAGGCCAGCATCGACGGCACTCTCGACCAGCAAGAATTGCATTGGAATGACCAATCAGCCGTGTGCGTGGTGATTGCCTCCGGCGGTTATCCCGGCAGCTACGAGAAGGGTAAGGTCATCACAGGTATCGCCGATGCCGATGCCCTGCAAGGCGTCAAGGTGTTCCACGCTGGAACCAAGATCGACAGCAAAAACATCGTCAATGCTGGAGGTCGAGTGCTGGGTGTCACGGCACTTGGTCAAGATCTGGAGGCCGCACGCAACCTNGCCTATGAAGCTACTGCTAAAATTCATTTCGACGGCGCCTTTGCACGCAGCGACATCGCCGCTAAGGGATTATAGCAATATCAATTTGTGGAAAGCTCGTGTAACCGACTAAAATCAGTGATTTTTACGTTNCTCCTTGTTCCGTTTGGCCGAGTGACCTCAAGACTGCGAATGCGCTTGGCCGCACCGAAAAGTTGAGTCCGACTGTTGCGCGAGTAACGACCGGTCCCGCCACTGACCAAGCGAGCTGGGCCTTTTGAACCATCGTCGTACACTGGCCGAAGTATTGCCCCTTGATCCGCACGCACTCGGAGACCGACTTGGCCTGTCTCGTTGAGATACAATTTCGGCCGACCCTTGCTTTGAGTAATCAACACATCCGGACGGCCGTCGTTATTTAGATCGCCCACGGCGCAGCCGCGCTGCTCGCCATGCACCCGAATGCCACTGCGATGTCCAAAAATGCTCGAAAACCGTCCACCACCTTCGCCAAGCAAAAGCAAACCCTCGCCGGCATCCATCCGGTAATCCTCGACCCTCAAGGCAAAATAGTTCTGGCTTAATAATAAATCCTCGTTTCCGTCTCCGTTAAAGTCTGCAACAGCAGCGCCGCTGATTGGCGTGAGTTGCGCCTCGAACGGCAATGGTTTTGTTTCGAATCTGCCACCCCGATTGAGCAGCACGACCGACGCTAGATGCGATGCTTTAAGTAACTTGGCACCGAACTGTTGCCCGGCAAACAACTGTTGCACTGTTGCAGAGGCATAATGACGGTGTGTCGAAAATCGTTCGCGCAAAAACGGAAACACTTGCTCGAGAGTCACAAGCCGATGACGCGGCAGCAGCCGTTGGGCCGCAACATCGAATCGCGCCTCAAGTGCATCGTAAAAACCATCGCCGCCGATGTCGCCATATACGAGGTATGGCACACGTTTTTCACCATGCTTGTAGTGACTGTTGAGCCCCCAATTGCCGGCGATCAAATCGAACCGACCATCGTTGTCGAAGTCGCCGACAGCGAGTGTCCTCCAAAGACCCGGCTGCGCTTCAAGCCCCCATGCCTTCGTCACGTCACTGAATTTGCCGCCTCGGTTACTGAAAATCCGAATTGGCCCCCATTCGGTCGCTAGCACCAGTTCCGGTAATGGATCATCGTCTAGATTCACAAGTACAGCCGCGGTTACAAGGCCAAGATTAGCGAAGACGACAGATTGTTCGGCATCAAACTTCAGCCCATCAAGACCGCCACGCATCAGCCATGACGAGGCTGGTTGCGGGAATTTTCCGGGGACACCTCGGCCAGAAACAAAGACATCAAGTTCGCCGTCACTGTCCACATCAGCCACAGCGATAGATCCTGCATCAGAGTGGTTGTCAGACGGCAATTCGATGATTTCAGGTTTGGCCATTCCTGGCTTAAAACGCAATAGCGATGGCGCAGTCGGCATTGGCGAATCGTGAGCGGACAGCGCCACAAGCATGCTTTGTGCGTCCGCACCAAAGCCAAGCGCATCGCCGACAAGCGGCCAANCCAATGCAGGNTCATCCAGTTTGACCAAGNGTCCATCCGCATCGATACTATAGCCGGCCAGTTTTCCACCCGCGCCGTCGCCGAAAAACAACTCTTCCCGACCATCGTAATCCCAATCGACAAAAGCCACGCCAGGTCCTGACTCCGTGAGGCGCCGAGGCAGCATAGGCTGACGAACGAAATCGTCCGACGGTCTTTCGGTATGCACATGCTCTAGGCGATCGCTGACGTCGATGAACATCGGCTTCGGTTTGGCCAAAAGCATTGGCTTGGGCTGCGTGTTTTTTTGGTGAATTTCGTATGCGTGATTGGGCTTTACTAAAGCAACGACAGTTCTGCTGCCACCCGCCCAGTCGACCTCGATCGAGAGACTCTGCGACCGTCCGGAAGCGAAGCTTCGCTGTGGCTGATCGCCGGCAAGATAACGACCACCGGCAATTATTTCCTGCGACTGCACATGCTCTCCGCCACGTATACTGATTCGCGCACCTACACCGCGTGTGTTGCCGCCCGCGCCGCGCAGCGCAACTGACACACGAGGCGCTGTGGCATTGTTACGATAGAGCAGCGGCGGCGCATTGAGACAGTTGACTACAACGTCCTGGTCACCGTCGTTGTCGAGATCGCATAGTGAAATGCCATGCGACACGTTTTTCGAATCAAACCCCCACCGCCGACCAACTTCGGTAAAGCCAAGACCGTTTTTGTTACGGAAAATCATGTTTGGCACAACCAATGGAGGATAGAGAAAGATTTTTTTTTGTTCCTGTGCATTAGGCAGTTTGCCGAGCCGGGATGTACGCTCGATCGTGTCTAGATCCTGCGTGTCGAAAGCGTGACCATTGGCAATCAGCAAATCCTCAAAACCGTCGAGATCGACATCGAGAAACGCCGCGCCCCAAGTCCACTCGGTGGCGGCAACACCGCTGAAGTTGGCGGTTTCCATATAGGTATTGTCGCCGCGATTAACAAAGAGTGTGTTACGGTGAATGATCGGCCGGTCTATGAATTCGTCGATCGGCTTTGCGAAAGGATTACTCACGTCAACCTGTGTCATCTCGAGCAGGTGCGTCGGGCTCATCATGTCGGCAACAAAAAAGTCGTCGTACCCATCACGGTTAATATCAGCGAAATCGACTGCCATCGCGAAGTAGCTGCGATGCCGCAGCGCCAACTCATTAATAAGCCGAAAGCGGCCGCCGCCCTGGTTAATCCAGAAGCGGTCCGGCGTCTGGAAGTCGTTGCAGACGTAAATGTCTGGCCGACCGTCCTGGTTAGCATCACGAATCATCACCGACAAACCAAGGTCCCAGAACTCTTTCCTGATCGGCTGACCGTTTTCGTCGAGCCAGTCGCCGCTAGTCCAGTTGACCTTGGTGAAATTACCGCTGCCATCGTTTATATAGAGGAAGTCCGGTTCGCCTACCTCGACCATGTCACCATCAATGATCCGGATACGATTAGCGTATCGACCAGTGACTACAGGCTTACCGTTGATGGTTCGCACCGACAAAGANCCGCCCGAGCGCAAAACCGATGTCTCACCATAGTTGGCCACATAAATATCAAGGTCACCATCACCGTCGAGGTCGCCAAACGCCACCGAAGTCGAGCCAATCCTCAAAGCCTCCACCCCTGCCGCCTGAGTTCGGTCCATAAACCGTCCGGTTCCATCGTTTATATAGAGCGCGTTTGGTCCGCCGCAAGAGGTGACGAAAAGATCGAGATCACCATCGCCGTCCAGGTCACCAAACGCCGCACCGGTGCTCGACATCCCCGCCGAGCCGACCCCGGCCGAAGCAGTGATGTTTTTGAACCGCCAATCACCGAGGTTTTTGAACAGCCCGTTTTCCCCATCGAGACTGCACAGGTAGAGATCACACAGACCATCACCGTCTACGTCCCCTGCAGCCACACCCGAACCATTGAGTAGGTTAGCGTTGACCATCCGTGCACGAGCCAAACGATTGGTAAAAGCTACTCCAGTCACCTCGGCCGGGAGCAACGAAAGACCGGGATCCTGGCCAAGCGGCTGATTCAGCCTAGCCTCGCGGTAATGACCTTGATCATGCCACTGCAGCGGTTTGGCGAATGCCACGCACTTGGCAAAACCGACAGCGAACGCACACACCTCAATGGTAAAAAAAATATTAAAAACAGTGCGTTTGGGCATGATCGGGCATCGAGAGGGTGGCAAAATCGACGGGCACACGCAAGGTCATGCGCACCACTTAAGACTTGTCCGCAGCCACCGGCTTGTGTTTGCCCATGAAGTAAACGCAACTGGCCACAAAGCAAACCAAGCCCAGCCCACACAGAAGCCATGTGAAGCCGCGTAGAAACTCGTAATAGTCTAATTCACCCTGGCCGAGATCCTTATATAGCTGAACAGTGATCGAACCGGTGTAACCGATAGCATCGTGCAGATAGATTGCAAACACGGCTGTGCCAGCAACCTTAGTCGACGCCATCACTCGCTCAAACAATACAGCACCGTACGGCACATAGGCGAGGTAGGCACCGGTGCCAATCAGAATCATCCACCACAGGCCTGTTATCTTCCCCTGTTCGTGCAGCAACGTTGCGGTGGCCATTAGAACAATCCCGGTTAGCATCACCCCGAACACAGCAATCAACCCGTAACGATGATCCCGGAAAAGGTTTAGGCAAGCCAGCGCTATCATCACCCCGAAAGCTACCGGCCAGTCGGCCTGCAAGAATAGTTCCGGGCTGGTGTCATAGTTAAGCGCCTTGAAAATTTCCGGCGTGTAGTTGTCGCGGAAATCCCGGTAGGCGGTGAGAAAAAAATAGACCAGCAACAACATCAGCATCGCCGGAAGGAAGGTTCGAAAAAACGCCCAACGCTGGCCCGAGTTCATCACGCTGCGCCTGCTGCGATCCGCAACGTCCGCCGCGCTGGGCTGCGGCAACTGGTTCAAGAAGTAAACCGCAACCATGAAAAGTGGCAGGAAAAATAACCCGGCAGTAACCGGCATCCAGAATTGGTTGATGCCTTGATCCATAAGCCATGTTCCGAATGCCTTTACCGAACTGCTCGACACAATGTAAGAACAGCTAAGACCGGCAAACATTACCTCCGATGCCCGGCGCCCCTCGAGATAGCGCGACACTGATCCCCACACCATCCCAAGCGGAATCCCGTTCATAAAAATGGCCACTACCTTGAACTGCTCTGGTAATAAGCCGAACAGGAACAGCGAAAACTCAGCAAACAGAATCAATCCCACAAGAAATTTGGCTAGGTGTGCCTGTCGTATCTCAGTACAGACCTTTATGCCGGCGTATTTTGAGAGTGCGTAGCCAATAATCTGGCTAATCAGCAGGACGGTCTTGAGGTTCACATCCGTCCCGAGAAACATCAGGCCCTCGTACTTGGCAGCCGCAAACGGCTTGCGAAAGGCGTACATGCAGAAGTAGGTCGCAAAGGCAGCGAAAGACGCGTAGGCGACAAAACAACGCGTCGGCGCGGTTTTGAGCCAGCGGTGGATGCGACTGCCCTGCGTTGTTGGCGCATCATCAGGCATTGGGGCACGGGAGGTTGCCGCCCGGCTTGACCAAGCGCAAGCCCGGGAGTCATTTCCCCAGAATTGGTTATTGCCGCCCGAACCCTGCTTAGCCAAGGTGCGCCGCCCATGAACGAACGAGCGAAAGTCGTCATCATCGGCGGTGGCATCACCGGCTGCAGCATCGGCTGGCACTTGGCCAAGCGCGGCTGGACCGACGTGCTACTAATTGAGAAAGGCGAGTTAACCAGCGGCACCACCTTCCATTCCGTTGGCTTAGTCAGCCAGTTCCGCACCTCGCCAGCACTAATGCAATTGATGAACTACAGCATCGAATTGTATGACCAATTTAAAGCCGAAGACGCCAACGGGATCGGCTGGCACAAGGTGGGAAGCCTGCGCCTTGCCTCCAGCCCGGACCGACTCAAGGCACTGCAGCGACAGGTCAGCCGCGCGCGCGGGCTCGGCCTCGACGTCGGCACCATTTCGGCTAATGAAGCGCTCGATATCGCGCCGTTCATGAGCCCGGACGGAATCCAGGGTGCGGTGCACATCCCCGATGACGGCTGGCTCGATCCCAACGGCATCACGCTTGAGTTCGCCAAGCGCGCTCGCGAGTTGGGCGTTGCCATCGAGACGAATTGCCGCGTGACCGGCATCGGCCGAGACGCAGCGGGAGCCGTTACCCACGTTGAGACAGAAAAAGGCACTGTTCAGACCGCAATCGTCATCAACGCCGCCGGCCAGTGGGCGCCTCGCCTCTCGGCCATGGTCGACACCATCACGCCTATGGTTCCGATGATGCATCAATACATCACTACGCGGCACATCCCCGGCCAAGAACTGTCTGAGCAGACGCCGGTCGTTCGCGATCCCGACAACCTATTTTACCTGCGCGANGAAGTCGGCGGATTTCTTGTTGGTGGCTTCGAGTTGGAACCGAAAACGTGGTCCTCTGACGGCGTCGCATGGGAGTTCACCCAGCAATTGCTTCCAGAGGATTGGGAACTNTTCGAGCCGGTNATGGAGGGAGCACTGCGGCGCATCCCGATGATCGAGCGTGCCGAGGTAATAAAGCTTATCAACGGTCCAGANGCCATGACNCCNGACGGCCACTACTGCCTCGGTCCGGTGCCTAAAGTACCCGGTTTTTACGTCGCCGCCGGCATGTCGCTTAACGGCATTGCCGGTGCAGGAGGAGTTGGCAAGGTGATGGCCGAGTGGATCATCGACGGCGAACCGTCGCTCGACCTGCATGAGATGAATATCCGCCGCTTTGGTGAAAACTACAGCGACACCGGATTCGTCACCGAGAAGGCACGTGAGGTGTATCACTACTACTATCACCAGCATTTTCCTGCCGACGAAACCCTCTGGGCGCGCAACCAACGAAAGAGTCCGCTTTACGCTCGGCTCGTCAGCCTCGGCGCAGAGTTCGGCGAAAAAAACGGCTGGGAACGCGTTAATTTTTTTCGACCTGGCGAGCCTGCCCGCCAGGCGGCAGATGACCAGCACAACTGGGGCTGGGGCCGTGCGCCGTACCACAAGTTGATACGCGAGGAGTGCCTCGCCGCTCGCGAACGCGCCGCATTATTTGACATGACCTCGTTCGGCAAATTCGAAGTCAACGGCCCCGGCGCGCTCGACCTGCTGCAGCGTGTTGCCTGCAACAACATCGATCGACCCACCGGTTCGCTCGTCTACACACAGTTCCTTAACACGCGTGGCGGTATCGAGAGCGACCTCACCGTCTGCCGACTGGCTGACGATCGATTTCGGATCATCACCGGCACATCATTCCTGTCCAACGACCTCGAATGGGTTCGTGCGCATACACCGACTGATGGCTCCGTCGAGTTACGAGATGTCAGTGATGAGTTGGCATGTATTGGCCTGTGGGGGCCAAAAGCGCGTGATGTGCTCGGCCAAGCGACATCAGACGATATCAGCAACGACGCCTTCCCCTACCTCACTGCACAGCATATCACCGTGTCCAGCAAACCTGTATGGGCACAGCGCGTCAGCTACATCGGCGAACTGGGCTGGGAACTGTATGTCGACAACAACGACGCCGGTGTCATTTGGGAAACTCTGCTCGAATTTGGCCAAGCGCACGGCATCCGCCCTGCTGGATATAAGGCACTTGACTCGCTACGGCTCGAGAAAGGCTACGTCTACTGGAGTACCGATGTGACCCCAGAAGACAACCTGCTCGAAGCCGGGCTTGGATTTTGCGCCGATATGGAAAAAGACAAGTTCACAGGTCGCTCCGCCTTGGCAAAATGCAAAGAAGAAGGACTACGCACACGGCTGCGAACTGTCGTACTTGAGGGAAATATATTCCCCGCCTACGGCGCGGAGTCGGTCTGGTTCAACGGCGAAATCGTCTCACGCCTTCGAAGCGCAGGCCATGCTCATACCATTGACCGGTCGATTGCCTACTGTTATCTGCCGTTGGATTTGGCCAAGCCAGGAACGGAAGTAGAGATCGAGTTGTTCGGCGAACGCGTCCCAGCCAAGGTTTCCCTTCCGATCCACGACCAGCGGGGAGCGCGGCTAAAGGCCTGAGTCAAATCAGGAACGGATCACTTTTGCTGCGCTTGCTGCTTTAGAAGTAGTTTTCTCTTGTAACGACTTTGCACGACCTCAGTCAGGACTAAGACTGTGATTACAAAGTAAAAAGTCGTTTTGCTCATGGCATGGATTTCACTGCCAAATAACTTCATACCCGAAAGATGCCCCCCTTCCGTCAACAACATGATGCCTACGACAAAAAGGATGAATAATCCGAGGACCTCATACATGCGATTCTTTTGAAGAAAGGTTGAAACCCCATCAGCAAGCCAAATCATCATGGCTCCGCCCGATAAAATAGCTAAACCCATGATCCAGTAGTCTTCGTTTGGATCATTCACCAGCGCGATGGCACTCAAAATCGAATCAAACGAAAACACAGCGTTCATGAACACAATCTTTGCCACAACAGACTTGGCCGAAGAACTATCTCGCTTTGCTTCTGATAGAAAATCCTCAACAGCGATCATATGAAAAATCTCCTTCATCGCCGTGTATAGAATGAACACCCCCCCCACCAGAACAATGATGCTATGGAGATTAAACGCCCCCTCAAAGACGCCCTCCCAAGAAATTGTAAACCAAATAGCCTCAAACGCGCTGATCATCTTAATCAGCAAAAACAACAGCACGACCCGCAAGCCTACCGCAATGCCAATGCCCCATTTACGAACAGACGACTGCTGCGGCTCTGGGGCACGTTTCGACTCAAGCGAGATATAAAGCAGATTATCAAATCCTAGAACCGCCTGCAGCAGCACAAGCATTCCCAATGTCATGACAAGTTCGACGATGGCCATAACGAATTAGCGGTCTTTTACTAAAAAACACTCGTAATAATCGAGCCTAAACTTGGTGACCCAGAAAGAAACGGACCACTTTAATGGTTTAATTATTGGTACCGGTGGCCGGACTCGAACCGGCACTCCCTCGCGGGAAAGGGATTTTAAGTCCCTCGTGTCTACCAATTCCACCACACCGGCTTTATTGATGGTCGAAAACGCTGCTGTAAAAAACAGCTACTTTTGGAAAAGCCCCCTCAGTTCGTTTTCGATGTTTAAGAGAACACGAATCTCTCGAACTTTTTTAAAGGGAGTCTTGGGCACAATCAATAAGAACTTTTCCTCGGTGGGGTGTATGTCGTAGGAACTGCCCGGGTTGTCGATCAATTTGACGTAAAATAGTTCCTTAATTTTACCGACGGGATTATTGCTTGATTCAGGATCAAACTCTGCCCGGACTATACTTCCATAACCTTGGATAAAGTATAGAGCATCTCCTTTTGAGGACCAAAGGCCGTTCCCACTATCCTTGGTTCCTACTTGGTAGAGCTGATTGGTATCATTTAGCGAATGGACAACTTGGCTGTAGCTACCACTTTGGTCAATGTCGTAGGCGATCCAGTTTCCATTGGGTGAAAACATTCCCACCCATTCGAGATGTTTTTCGCCGGCAAACTTGATTCCTTTTGGATCGGTGAGGGGATTGTTGATGAACCAAATATCAGATTCGAAGTTCATCGCCAACTTATCCTCCGTTGGATGCCAACTTGTTGCCATGACTCCATTACTTGGCTCCCATATCATTCGGGGAGCACCAATCGCGTTAATCTTTTTTGAATATAACCCCCAGGCTTCCTCTTCGAGCGTGCGTGAAACGAATACCACGCTTTCACCATCCTTCGACCACATAGGCCAACCGTTGCTACCGTCGGTAGTCAATTTGGAGCCACTCCAAGTTTCGGTATCATAAATCCAGATATCATCCTTTTCCGCAGCAACTTGAATTGCGAGTTTTTTGCCATCAGGTGAGATGTCGGAAATACCATAAAATTGTTCTGGCATGGTCGTTTTTTCGATCTCTCCTTCTGAATTTACCCAAGCTGGAATACCGAGTGACTCATCTCTGCCTTCCAGATAAACAATCGCGCCCGAGTTTGATAAAGAATATTGAGCTGTTTCCCAATGGGCGTACATACCCACTCCCTTGATTAGAGGAACAGGGTCGGCTGAAACGCTTAAACTATCTAAATCAAGTGGCGCAGCCCAGATATTCCCGTTTTTTGCAAACAGTAGATATCCCGCCTCATGGTAATACGGCCAGATTCCGGTCACCCCCAAATCCTTGATTTTTTTGGTCTTGAGATCCAAGTGATTGATTGGGGCATAGTTACGGTTGATGCCTTTTCCGGGAAAGGTCATGAGAACTCCCCGGCCATCTTTCAACACGAACGGTTTTCCGAGCGTTGCTCCTTCCTGATGGGGGCCCTCATGGAGAAGTTCAGGCGTTCCTCCAACATCTTTAATGCGGGATAATTTTCGACCGAGTGAATGCACGAAATATATATATCCATCTTCGGCCCAGTACCCGTAATCTGGAACTCTCGTTTCGCCTACAATTGCAACTTCTTTTGTATCCAATAGAACTTTCTTTATTTTGCCTTTATCGAAAAATGCGATCCATTTGCTGTTGGGAGAAAATAAAATGCCTTTTAAGGAAAATGATTCCACGATTTTTTTTGTTCCCTCATAGTTGCTTAAGTCAACATAGTTTAAAGTATGAACTTTGTTCGAAATTGAATAGTAAGCGATGTGTCTGCCATTCGGTGATATCTCGACAACCGATCCGATCGACCAGAGGTACGGATTGTCGGCTCCCGCAAGTATGTTCAAGTTATCAGGCAAGTTGATGGCTAGGCGTGTGGCATGGTCGATCGTTCGGTCGATCGATTGCGGTGGAGTTGAGTCGCTTCCGAAATTTGCGCCGATCAGCAGGCCAATCGCGAAAAGAACTGCGCCGACGAATGCAGGGGCTTTCCAATTAACCGGCTGGTTGCGCCTGCGCTTGTGGGTGGATGAAGCCGGCGCGGTAGACTTGACGTTTTCATAGCCCGGCACTGCTACCCCGTTCTTCGCCAAGCCTTTTAGCAACTCTTCGAGCAGTGCGTCCGGCGTCAGTGCAAAAGCCTCCGAGTGTTGAATGCCGGTGAGTTGGTATTTCAGACGAGTGGGAATATCTGCGGGCTCGAGGTAGACCGGCAGGATGGTTTTGCTGGATTCCGAGGCCAGCATTACCTCCTTGACCACATTGGCCGAATCGGTCGAATGTCTGGAGACCATCATCATGAGGAGCTTGCAGTCGTTGATGGCCTCAACGATTGCCTCAGACCATAGTGTGGCGGCGTCAATCCCTCCCTCGTCCATCCACACCGATACGCCGGCTTTACGCAGTCGGTCGATTATTTTGCTAACCTGCGCGTGGTCCTGGCTAGAATAACTGACAAAGACTTCAGCACTCATTGTTCCTCATTAGAACCATGATTCGCGGGGACTTTCGCCCTTTGCAGGATTTTTGAAAGCTCAAATCCATACCCAATCAAAGCCTCCCTTATATCTTCAGACCCTCACCCCTTCACTAAAAAAATCAAAAAAGCGTGCTAAGGTTGCCTCTGATTTGTGACATGTTTTTGAAAATAATAAAAACATTAAGTAATTGAGGTTTCTACTAGTTAACTACCTAAATAGAAAAATTTAGCGTGTCTTGATGAACGGGTTTGAAAGGCGATGAAATCGTTCCCAGCGCTTTTTTAAACCCCTTGTGTCTACCAATTCCACCACACCGGCATCATTTAAGACATTGGGCTAACGGTTGCCGACTTGCGGTGTGGCTCATTGCACCCAGCAGTCGATCGTTCGCAAGCCGCGCTTGGCCAAGCGAAGTTGGGGCGGCAGTATCTGCGAGCACGAATATTTATTGAATCATGCTTCCGGGAATTAAACTATTCGATTTGAGTGGAAAAACCGCGGTAATTACCGGCGGGTCAAAGGGGTTGGGCAAGGCCATGGCGGACGGCCTTGCAAGCGCAGGTGCCAACCTGATGCTGGTCAGCCGCAACCAAGCAGAGGCCAACGCGACCGCGACCAAGATCGCAGATGAGTATCGCTGCAAAGCGCTTGGCTTTGCAGCGGACGTCTCGAACCCGTCTGAAATGGAGGAAATGGCTGCAACAGCGATCGACGCGCTTGGCCAAGTAGATATTCTCATCAATAGTGCTGGCATCAACACGCGTGGGTCGATCGAGGAATTAAGCTACGATCAATTCTCTGAGGTGCAGCGCATCAACGTCGACGGAATCTGGCTCGCGTGCCGTGCTTTGTTGCCGCACATGAAGGATCGCGGTTACGGCCGCATTGTTAACATGGCTAGTGCGCTTGGCCTAGTGGCGATTCCGAATCGGACCCCGTATGCAACCAGCAAGGGAGGTGTGGTGCAGTTGACCCGTGCTATGGCATTGGAACTGGCCGGTAGCGGCATCATCGTCAATGCAATTTGTCCCGGACCATTTTTGACACCGATGAACGTGCCAATCGCCGATACCGAGGAAGGGAAAAAATTCATCGTGGGAGCGACCGCCCTCAAGCGCTGGGGCGAATTAAAGGAGATTCAGGGAGCGGCGATCTATCTCGCCAGCGATGCCGCAAGCTACACCACAGGTGCCATGCTCAGCGTCGATGGCGGTTGGACCGCACAATAGTGCCTAGAAAAAAATTAAGCGAAGGCCAGCGCTGGCGGAGAAGAGGTAGAGCAGAATCTCGAATCCATTCTGGGGAATGAGTTGGATCACTTTACGGCCNATTAAAATTCCGGCGAAAAGTCCAGGNAAAACAAGCAGGTTCACCTGCAGCGATTGCACATCAACCAACTCAAGGTTGACCACCATTGGNAGCTTGATGATATTCAAAAGCAGGAAGCACCGCGCGCCCACGCCTAGGAAGGTTTCCTTGGCCATCTTCTCAACCAGCGCGTAGACCGAAAAGACCGGCCCAGCGGCATTGGCCATGATTGTAGAGGAGCCGATCAGTAATCCACTACTCCACCTAAAACCGACTGAGTGCGTTAGGCGGCCAAGCGCCTGACCAAGCCNCAGCCGACCCAATTGCAGCAANAGCATCAGCAAAATAATTGCCCCGATGCCCTTACGAGCAGTTGACTCGGTGATGTAGTNCAACAAAAAATAGCCTACAATAAGACCGACAAAGGTTGCTGGTAGCAGCGGCCACACCTCTTTCCACGACGAGTAGCGGCGGAAAAGCGGATAGACCGTGAGGTCGCACACGATCAGCATCGGCACAATCATCCCAACNGATGCCTTGGCCCCGAACAACTCNGCAAGGATCAATACATTGACCATCGCNAGNCCGGGAAAACCGGTCTTGGAGAAACCAAGGCTGAATGCCCCNAACAACGCAAGCAACCAAGTTGCCGTGGAAATGTTGCCGATAAAATCCAAGGTGCTGNCCGGCGATCAGAGCTTCAGTGACACACTGGCAGTGGCGACCGAGGCCGGGTCGGCGCGTTGATTTAGCGACTTGATAATCTCGCGTGCGGACCGCTTCACTCTTTCGCTGAAATGTTCCTTACCGTTGACCAAGATCGTCACCGGCTTGTCGAGGTCAAGCAACCGGTCGGACAACCGAACGANAAGGTGCTTGATGTTTTCTGCTACGATCGCGATTGACTGGCCGTCGACCTCTGCAGTGACATGCTGACCTTTGAGCAGATGCCTCCCCGGTATCTGAAGCCAGTAAAATCGCGAGTTGATACCCTTGACTTGACGCCAGATAATTTTATTCGGCCAAGCGTTACGGGAAAACTTGGCCATCCAAGGNAGCGACTCGGCATCCTTCAACTTCATCCAGTGTCCCATCTCCGGGTAGATGCGCACCATATGCTCGTAGCCGTTCGGATCACCCTTGCGCAAATCGGCCAGCAGTACCCTCCATTTTTCAGCAACCTTGTTTCGGTTGTAAGCGCCATCCTTCCCGCCCATGAAGAGGCCGAACGGCAAATTACGTAGGTTATCAGGCTTAGCGTCGTTTGGATGCCCGGCCATCATTGACGCAGCNGCCCAGCGATCGGCCATACGAGGAGCGAGTTGGTACACCCCATCGCCCCCNGCCGAGTAGCCCATGAGGTACACGCGGTTTGGGTTGACTCCTCGCGTAGCGACGAAGTTCTCAATCATCCGGTCAAACAAACCGTCAATATGCGACTGATGCCATAGATTCCATGTGTCGGTTGGTGCACGCGGCGCGATATAGATTCCCTCTTTCGGCTGGTAGAGTTTGATCTGATTATTCCACTGACCATCATTCACTCGTGCAGGCGCGCCGCCGCCGCCATGCATTGATATCCAGAGAGAATGCCCGCTCCTAGGTGCATCCCCAAAAACTTTCTCAAGATAGCGCAGTTTCTTGTCACCAAGCTGGATTGATNTAGCCTCGATTTCAGGTCTCCGCTCTTTGGCTAAACGCTCGCAATAGTCCGCCCAGATTAGGTCGACCGCCGTTTTTGCATCCGCTTTAGAGAGAAAGCCTTTCGTCCAGTCGTTCGGCAAAGTCTGAGGGCGCACCTTGGGCGGGGCGGCCAGCCAGGCGGTTACTGCAGCCAGTTGCGAGTTGGCGATCGCACTTTCNTCCGGCAAATCGTTCCACTGCAAATCCAAGGTCACTTCGCCGGCATTGGCACGGCGCAGCGGAATCTGCTTAACCTTATCACCCTGAATAAGNCGAAGCCAAAGNGGTGTGTTGGGGTTGCAGTTAAAGCCGGCGATGTCATTGAGGTCAGCCCGTCCCGCCTTGGTTTTCCGGGATGCTAGGACCTGTTTTTTGGCATCAAGCAACTCGGCTTTAACCTCAATNCGATTGCCGCCATCGCGCACGCGCACAAACACATCATCCTCAACATTGTCGCTGCTGACCTTACCGGTATAGCGGTCGGTGACATTGAAAGCATTGACCTGTTTCGCCTCAATATCCCACACCATCGGAAAGTGGGTTCCGGTTTTCTTCCAAGAAGTGGCATAGATAGCGTGTCGCCAGTCGGTCTTGTCTGCTTTCGATGCCGCTCCCACGAACCAGCCGCGGTTCAGACCTGAGGCGTTGTATTCGTCCGAGCCTGTGAAGTGCCANCCTTCNTCCCAAATCTCGGTCCAAGTATGGTTCCCGCGCTTGTTGGTCCAGAGAGGNGTNCCGGCCACGCGCGCAGCAACACCAACCGAGCGGCAGGCATCGACAAGGATGATCGACAGCCCTGTGCAGGTNGCGCGGCTCTGNACAATTGACTCGGNCGGACTCTGGTTCNGCTTCTTGCGACCAGTGTTGTAGTGAACGTTGATAAGATTAAAGAGCTTGCTATTGAGCGCCTGCACCGCCTCGGTAGAGGTTGAGGCCTTGGCCACAAGCTTGCGNCACTTCTTGTAAAAATCCGGGCGCCAACGTTCGCGGGTTTCGTCGAGGCTCGCGTATGGCAGTACATCATTAAAAAACAACTCCTCCGGAAGCTTTGCACACCATGAAAACTCCTCACGAGCCCTAATCGCGAGATCAAGATTTTCATTAAGGAACTCACACCTGAGCTGCTTAAGATCCAAATCGGACATGCCCTCGACGAGAAAGATAGCAGCACGATGACCGAACTCACCATGCTCATTTTTTGAAGTGGTTATGAACGCTTCCAACTCGACTCGGTTATCACCGGCCTTGGCTAAGACTGCATCAAATAAATCCTCCGCCTGAACAAACGCGCCCCCCCAAACAAACATCATCAGCGCCAATAAGTATTCCAATCTAGACAGATTCATGATTCGCACGGGCCGCAGATTAGCTGCGCCCTTGGGCAAGCGCAACCAGCAGGAAACAGCGATTCAGGCGCCGGCAGACTTGGCGGCTAATTGGCGAAAGTTTTTCTTGAGATCTCTCTCGGCACGTATAGCCCAGAACAGATTGTTAACAAGCCCCACAACGACCCAAAGGCCTAGCACAAAACCTTCATCAAACCAGTTAGCCCTCACAACGACTGAACTAAGGGTAATAGTTATCATTAACGCAACCCAAATCATCCAAGGCAGATAAAGGATTCTTAAAGCAACACCGCTGCCGCTGTAAGTCGGTTTTCGCGAGGTCAAACTATGTAAAATGCCAACGAAATGCATTGCCCAAATATCCGCTACCAACATCCCAAGCCCTATGATGTAGTAAGGTATCGAATCTTCCCTGGAATCGGCCATCATGAACGGCACGGTAGCCAGCACGANGCCNAGCGGCCAACCGAACNGCCACAGCAANTGTCGCACTTGGCCAATCGCAAAGTCGCGGTACCCCAACGGCGTCGCTAGCAAGAGTTCCAAGGCCCCTTCCTGACGGTCCTCCCGGAAACGGTCACACGACGCCGAGGCAATCCATAGTTTGAAGACGGCAAAGGTGCACCAAAGAGTTGGCAGGTATACATCCTCATCCAGCCACATATGACCGTTCTCCCAATAACCCCAAAACCAAAGCATAAAGCCAGCGAACAACGCCACCCAAACCAAAGCACGCCGCCAGCGCCGCCGCGCCGCTAGCCAGAATACAGGATTGCCATCAAGCATCCCGGTTCGTCTAGCTGAGGCGCCNATCGAACGCCTTCCAACTGAAGCACGCGGTTTTGATGCACGATCCTGCCAGGCAAACGGCGTCCTCCAAATAGCAAAGCCAAGCGCAGTCACGCCAACAACTAAGGTTATAGACAGTGATTGATAAAAGACTGCGGCATCCCCCGCAAATCCTCCACTGAATGCCAGTGGAAACATCGCTCCCGTGCTGAAACCTGCGATCAACCCTAAATGAGGCCGGCTTATATTACTGTATTCCCCAAGCACAGTACTGAGGATCGGAGCTCCGAAGATAAGCAAGAGAATGAAGAGAGCCGTAACGCCTGTCGCCGTCTTGGACGCTTTGAATTGTGAAGAGCATGCCATGCCCACCGAGAGTGACATAAACAACGCAGCAAACAGCACTCCAACCATGCGGCCCACCTCCGCCGGATCCACACCGCCCATCAGCAGCGGCACCATCATCACAGGCGCAACCGCCATCAGGCCAAACACCGCCTGCAGTGAACAGGCACTCATCTTGCCCAACACCACGTCTAGCCCACGCAGGTTCGTAAGAAAAAGCAGTCCCAATGTACCGTGACGCTTCTCCTCACTCAGCGTGTCAGCCGTCAACCTCACGCCGGAGAGGTTGCAGAAAAAAAATGACAGCCCGGCGATCACGCTGAAAATGATCTCGCTGAATTGATGCGGCCGAGCGTTATCCAGTCGCATAACAATCAACATCCAGCCAAGGATCACCATGGCAATGAGCGCCGTAACAAAACGGACGATCTGGGTCTCCCGGCGACGGGAGGCCACCAGCAATTCACGGCCAACGATTGGAAATGGATTCACACGAAAAATTTCAAGATCTAAGACTTATCCTGTAAATACGAACCAGCCCCATTTAGACAAACCTTATGTGGTTTGTTTGAACTCGCCCCTCTTCAACTTTTCGAGATATTTATCCAAATCGGATTTCACACCTCCTGCAAGAAAGTAGAGTCCGAGCACATTCGGAAACGCCATGCCAAGAATCATTAGATCACCAAAATCAAGGACATTAGTCGAGGTGATAATAGATCCGAGAAAAACCATGAGAAGGAAAAGCCAACGATAAATCATTGAAGAGCCGTCGCCAAACAACCACGCCCAGCAACGTTCACCGTAATATGACCAAGCGATCATGGTACTGAAGGCGAATAAAACAACCGCCAAGGAAAGAATGTAGGGGAACCAAGAGATCTCAGATGCAAATACTGTCGAAGTCAAACCGGCACCGTTACTGCTCGCCGCGAATGGCTTGGCCACTTCCGCCGCTGAGCCCCCCTCATAATGACCAGTAATCACAATCACCAGCCCGGTCATGGTGCAGACAACAATGGTGTCGATAAACGGCTCCAGTAACGCCACAAAGCCCTCACGAACAGGTTGATTTGTCCTGGCCGCAGAATGGGCGATTGCCGCTGAACCCACACCGGCCTCGTTTGAAAAAGCGGCCCGTTTAAACCCTGTTACCAACACACCGATGAAGCCCCCCCAAGCCGCACTTGGATTGAAGGCACTGTCAATGATTGTACCAAAAGCAGCTGGAATTTCAGAAATGTGGTTAAACAAAACGACCACACAAGCCAACAAATAAATACCACACATTGTCGGCACAATTTTCTCAGCAGTCTGTGCGATGCGCTTGATGCCACCGATAATGACCAAGCCGGTCAGCACCGCCATGATGAGCCCGAAAAGCCAACGGTGCTCCGCAAAAAAAGGCACCGACTCCTGCACCGCATTTAATGACTGATTGACTTGGAATGTGTTGCCACCACCAAAGGAACCCCCAATGCAGAGAACTGCAAAAAGCACCGCAAGACATTTACCAAAACCACTGAAACCCTTCTCTGCCAAGCCCTTGGAGAGATAAAACATCGCACCCCCCATGACCCTCCCATCCGGGCGAGTTTCACGGTATTTCTGGCCAAGCGTGCACTCTGTGAACTTAGATGACATCCCTAGAAATCCGGCAATGATCATCCAGAAGACAGCACCCGGACCACCGAGACTCACGGCGATAGCCACACCAGCGATGTTACCCAACCCAACAGTAGCCGAAAGCGCAGAAGACAACGCTTGAAAGTGGTTAACCTCGCCCTCATCATTTGGATTATCATATTTTCCCCGAACAACATCCAATGCGTGCTTGAATCCGCGAAAGTTGATGAAACCCATTCGGATGGTAAAAAAAACGGCACCGACTACCAACCAACCCACAACCAGAGGAATGGCTGGACTGTTTGGTTCCCATTCGATTGTGATCTTCAATTGAGTTCCACTACCTCCAACAGTTGGTAGTGGATTTTCTGGAATTTCAGAATAAAGGCCTACACCCTCGATAGTCAGTTCTTTGACCTCGCCATCGTTCACATTTTTGACCTTAAATTTGGTTTTATTGGTTTCGGCCTCGTCTGCCACTTTGCCCCCCTCAACAATAACCAAATCACCCACCGCATAACTGTTTCCCCCTGTCTCTATCTCTACATTCTTAACCTGATATCCCACCTGATCAAAAGTCCAGATAGGGTAAAAGAACACAGCTGCTATCTTTCCAACAACCCAGCCAGCCACTGCGTCCACTTGATCAAAAACACCTTTCTCATCTACCGACTCCTGTGCAATTGCCGGTGCAACTGAAAAAGCAAATGCCATGAAAACAGCCAAGAATCGGCGAACCACACTGACCGGCAAAAAACATTTTTTTTGCCCGGACAACGCTTCAGTATTTCGTTTCATTTCGTTTGGTCAGTTTTGTTTAAAAAAAGAGCCGGGACTAATCCCGGCCATTTTTGCCAAATATCGTTACTCAAAGCGATCCTCACTTGAATGGGTTGAAATATTTGTCGATCAACCTCGGATTCTTCTGGATCTCCATAATTCGCTCATGCTTGATACTTTCTGCATGACCGTCGAAATAGGCACCGTTAATGCCAGTCTTGTGCATGGTGTGGATCTTCTCACCCATCGCATTAATACCAACCTTTTGACCTGCCTTATTCCCAAACGCAGTCCCGTGCGGATGAAAACTAGCATTGCGCATCGAATGCGGATCCTCGTTTAGAAGCAGAAACTTTTCAGAAGGATTCTTGACAATAGAATATTTAATTCCGGGATTCACACCACCGGTCTGACCGTTCATAAAACTGGTCATACTAAAGTTGACTCGAAGTGCCAAACCGATCTGCCCCGTGCTCGGACAGCGGTACACACCGTATACCGTTTTGTTACGAACGTCCGGCATCCTATTTTTTCGGATAATATCCTGACCTGTCACGTGCGTGAAAATCGAACCGGCCTCGGCGTGGAATGCAACGTTTCGGTCGTATCGGGTCCAGTCTCGACCGCGCTGTAGCACCGCATCACCCGGACCACCCCACACCCAATCCTCATGCCAGTTCCGATCCGTCGATCCGGCAAACGGCAAGTACTCTTGGTAATCATCCTTATACATGTATACGCCAAGTCCAACCTGGCGCATATTACTGAGACACTTGATCGATCGGCTACTCTCCTTTGCACTGGCCAAAGCAGGCAACAGCAAGGAAGCTAAAATTGCTATAATGGCAATAACAACAAGTAATTCTATGAGTGTAAAACCCTTGTGCGGTCTGCCTAAACTAAGCGTATTCATTTGCACGGGAAAAAATTTAGCTATGTTTCCATCATATTGCCAACGGTTTTTGATTGAAGGTTAGAATTCTCCGCTGCATACGGCGCAATCAGATCTTGGCCGAATGTTCACCGATTTAAATGTCATTGACTTCAAATCACTGGTGAGAAGCCGATTATACAGAGGCTTGCCAAGTCCGGAGAGAATTTTGATGGCCTCCATCGCACCTACGCAGCCAGCCATGCCGGACACGGCGCCGATCACAGGGAAACGCCTACGCCAGTCGCCCGGCGCCTCCGGGTAGAGGCAGCGTAAACATCCAGTTTTGCCCGGCGCAAAACTAGTGACATATGCCTCGGTCTCGTACATTGCACACTCAACCATCGGCTTAGCCAAGCGAACACAGGCATCGTTCATCGCGAAGCGCTCCTCGAACAGCGGCGCGCAATCAACCACCAAATCGGACTGCGCAACCAGTTCAAGGGCGTTAGCTTCGTTGACGTTTTCAGGCACAGCGACGATCTCAAGGCGTGGATTTAGCCCGGTGAGNGTCGCAACGGCAGTGTCGATTCTCACTTGGCCAAGCGCATCATGCCGCATAAGTAATTGTCGGTTAAGATCGCTGGGCTTGAGCTTACCGCCGTGCGCCAACACCAATCGCCCCACCCCGGCCGCAGCCAACTCATACGCCACCAAACCGCCCAGACCACCGATGCGGCTTACCAACACCGTTGCCGCCTTGAGCTTACGCTGCCCTTCCTCACCAAAGCCGGGCACAGTCGTCTGCCACGAGTATACCTCGCGCTCAATATCAGTCAGCACCGGCAGGTCGCTTGAGTCACTCATCACGTGTTACCTTACCGTTGACCAAACGGAAGTGGCAACCGGCAAGGCGACTGGCCTCGCTTGGACTGTGGGTGATGTGCAGGATCGTCACACCAGTTTCCTTGTGTACACGCTCCAACAGCTTGCACATCTCCCCATGCAGCTCCTCATCGAGCGCGGCCAACGGCTCGTCGAGGCACAGTACCGACGGCCTGTGCGCCAAGGCGCGGCCCAGAGCGACCCTCTGAGCCTCGCCGCCGCTCAGCCTATCCGGCATACGATCAAGAAGATCGGTTAAGCCAAGCAACTCCGCCAGTTCCTCCACTCGAACAGCGATCTCTGCTTGGTCAATCAATCGTAGTACAAGAGCGAAGGCCAACTGCTCGCGAACAGGTAGAGTCGGAAACAATGCCCGATCCTGNGGCACAAAGCCAACCCCGCGCTCNGCCGGCGGTAATTT
This sequence comes from Verrucomicrobiales bacterium, assembly GCA_002721375.1. GTDB lineage: Bacteria > Verrucomicrobiota > Verrucomicrobiia > Limisphaerales > UBA1096 > UBA1096. The sequence continues at coordinate 21,814 of PBKH01000010.1, read as the reverse complement.
CGTGACATCTCGATCACCCAAAATAATGTTTCCGCTCTCGATGTCTCTTAATCCACAAACAGCCTCAAGCAGTGTTGTTTTACCGCAGCCACTGCGCCCCATCAGCACACCGTACTCACCAGCGGACAACTCAAAGCATACTTCGGACAACTCAAAGTCCCCCTGTCGAAGTGTTATTTTGTTAAGAGCGATCATGCGAAGATGCGTTTCATGCCCAGCGTNCGAGCGATGAGAAATACCACGACAGCGGCAGCGATCATGATGAGTGAAACCGCCAACATCCCTTCGGTACGCCCAGCCTGCAACTCAAGAAAGGCGCTCGTCGGTAGTACCTCGGTTTTCTGTCGAGTAGCACCGGCAAATACCAGAATCGGGCCGAACTCGCCCAGCGCCCGCGCCCACGCCAGCGTTCCGGCGGCCAGCAGCCCTCCCTTGGCCTGCGGCATAATGACCCTCCAAAACGCTTGCCGACGGTTACAACCCAATGTGAGTGCAACCTGTTCGAAACGTTGCGGGATCTGGTCAAACGTCACGCGCATCGTCCGCACTGCGAACGCGCATGCGACCATAAATTGCGCCAGNACTACNGCAGGCCACTTATAGACAACTGCGTCGCTAAGCCACTCAGGCATGTAGCGAAAAAGGATTAACAAGCTCAGTCCAACAACCAGAGGTGGCAGCACGATTGGGATGTCGAGCAACGTGTCTATGATCGGCTTACCACGGAAGTCGAACCTGCTCATCAAATACCCGATCGGCACCGCAACCCAAAGTGACAACAACGTCGTTAGCGTACAACTGACGAGACTCAGNTTTATTGAAAAACGAATGTCGCGACTTCGCAGCGCCTGCACAAGAGGATTGGGCCGTGACAATTCCAGTNTGCCAGCCGTCGTGCCNGCCTCAATTACAAAAGACAAACGATTCGTCGTCGTGTGGGTAATTTCATGAACGCCGTCCCAGCCCAGTGCGTCTGCCCCACTGACACGAATAAACTCGCCCCACAACTGGCCATGCGCCTCGTCGGTCGTCACGGTCGCCACACCGTTAGTCAACGCAATGCCGCTCACTCGCGCCTCCGGTCGGAGCGAGGCCGTGACCGGAACATCATCACCAGAAGCCTGCGGAAGAAGTATAACCGTACCGCCCTCTGCCCGAAACAAACCGTCATGAGTAAGAGTTTTATCGCCTGCCCTCAGTCCAGACTCGTTTTCGCCGCCTCGAAAAAAATAATTCCTGCCCGGCTCAACCTTCACAGTGATCTCTCCGCCAGTATACCGGCCCTGTTTCACCCGTTCCGGACCGAGCACAGGCCGGTCTCCATAGTTAAGATATACTAAGTCGGCGAAGACCATCGCGGCAATAATTAGCAGATAGCTCCCGCCCAGAACGACGAGGCCAATAAGAAACGGCTTGTCGGAGGCGACACGATGACTGTTTTGCGACGGACCACTCATTGGCCGCCGGCCTCCCAANTGAAGCCGAGCTGCTCGAATCGCTGACGCGAGGCTGCCGATGTGAGCCGGTCCATCAGCCGCTTGGCCAATCGCGGATAAGGTGTCGTCTTACGGGCNGCAACGTTCTGCACCGCCAAAGCACGCGCCGGCTGAAGGATCACAGTATCAAACCGATTCTTCAGGTGCTGAATGTTTGCCTCGTAAACCAATACCACGTCGAGCTTTCCGCCAGCCTCCATAGTCTGGATGAGCGTGTGCGCTGTGTCAGCCATCATTAAAATATTAGGCTCAATGGCGTCGAACTGTCCGGTCTCGCGACACAACTCATGGCTAAGCGCGCCCAGCGCGCTCGCCCTAGGGTCGGTAGTACCTATCCGCAGACCGGGCTTGGACAAATCGGTAAGCGAACGGAGGCCGTGCGGATTGCCCTTGGCAACGAGCATCACGATACGCGTGCTCGACACCTTGATATCGGGACCAAACGGTTGGTTCATCTTCGCCTGCGCCATGTCCAGATATGTCGCGTCGCACGTCATAAAAACATCTGGCACGCCCTGTTGGCTGGCCTGCATCTTCCCCACCAATGTCCCACAGCCGGCGTAGACGACGTCAATCTCCACACCCTCGCGCTGCCTGAACTCGCGAAGAGTAGGCTCCACTGCCTCGCGGTTCACACCTCCACAATCGATGCGCAATTGGGGCGTGTCCGCCCAAGCGTCGCCAGGAATTGGCAAATAGTGGTGGTGCTCAAACACCGTCCCACCCCGGGTCGGCGCAGCAAGGTAACGGGCAAACTTCAGCGCCAGCGCTGGGCGCGCAGTCGACGCGGTGACCGCCACAGAAATGTCCGCCTGACTCGCCGCTAACTCAGGTAGTTCAATCACCTGCAGCCCGAACTGCCTCGCGACAGAATCCCACACAAACGCAGCCTGCGTGCCTGCGTTTTCCTTCACCGCCAATGCAGCCTCGGTCACGGTCGGAAACGAAGCTGCTTTGACGGCATCCATCGACGCCCAGTGGCCAGATCGTTCGAACATCGTCTTTGTCTTTTTGCCGACACCAGCCAACGGGTCGCAGATCACGAATGAAAGTTTCTGAGCTAAAAAATCGTCACAGTCGGCCAGTACAAAATTACTGCCCGGTTTGACGCCCAGAACCACCTTCCATGTGGCCACACGTAACGACTCGGCGGTGAGCCCATCCACACGCGCACGGTCTGCGTAAACGTGATCTGCAGGAATATAGACATCGGCACGCGGCACACCGCCCTCCTTGTCGATCTTTAGTTTATTAGCCAGCACACCGCTACTGGCGTACTCAAGGGAAACCAACACACCGGTTTCCTGCTCGAATTTTCCGGCCGCTTCCTCAACCGCCTTCTTTACTCCGGTCGCACAATAGACGACCAACGTCTGCCCACCACCATCAGAATCACGGTTGAGAAACAGCACAAGCCCAGCCACAACAAACAAGGTCAGCACCAACCACAATGCACCGCCCCTGCCTCCTCGACCATATTGATAACCAGAATTACCCATCGTTCCGTACTAGCGGGGGCAAACCATGCAGTCAGCCGCAGCGCGAAACAAGTTTACATAAAGACTTGCCCACCCCCAAAGATCGAAGATTATTCGCTGCGATGCCAAACCAGATGGAAATTCCCATCCTTCAGATCGATGCCTTCGCTGCCGAACCATTTACCGGAAACCCGGCGGCCGTTTGCCTGACCGCAACTGAGCCGGAGGCCGTGTGGATGCAGCAGGTCGCCGCCGAAATGAACCTGTCCGAGACAGCGTTTACCTGGCCCAGTGGCGATGGCTTTGGACTGCGATGGTTCACACCAATCGCCGAAGTCGATCTATGCGGCCACGCCACCCTCGCCACCGCCCATGCCTTGTGGGAAACCGGCATCTTGAGCAATGGCTTCCCAGCAATTTTTCATACACGAAGCGGACGGCTGACCGCCAAGCAGAACGGGCGGTTTATCGAGATGGACTTCCCCTCAGAACCAGCCATCCCGTGCAAGCCAACCGAAGCCTTGTCCATGTCATTGGGTACAGATCTTCTTTGGTGCGGTCAAAATCAGTTCGACTATCTTGTACAAGTCGCTGATGAGCCAGCCGTGCTTGAACTGCTGCCTGATCTCTCACTTTTGGCTAAGCTCGACAGGCGAGGCGTCATCGTCACTGCCGAAGCCAATAGTGCCGAAGCCAACTTCGTCTCTAGATTCTTCTGCCCCGCGCTTGGAATTAGTGAGGACCCTGTAACCGGCTCGGCGCACTGTTGCCTTGCACCATTCTGGTCAAAACGGATTGGCCGCGAAAAACTGGTTGGCTTTCAGGCCTCAAAACGTGGCGGCTACGTGTATTGCACAATGAACGGGGACCGAGTACTCCTCAGTGGTCAGGCCATAACCGTATTCTCGGGAAAGATAATGCCACCATCACCGGGGACTTGACCCGGTACCGGCCAAGGCCTCAGCTTGGCCACCGCTGATGGGAACCGACAACCAACTTTCCCCCGAGCAAACCGCACAACATGTCCGGCAAAGCCTACCTGAAGGTGGGCTCTTTGCTGGGCACCATTGGCGGATCGCCACCAGGCCATTCCCACTCGACAAAAAAATCGTTCGCCAACTCGAGCAACTAGGACGCCTGTTACTCAAGTTTTATAAGGCCGCCAACACAATTTATCACTGGAGCGCCGAGGGACGCCTCCCCGACTGGCCAATTTCCTGGCTAGATAAGGGTAAACCCCAGTCGATCATCGACCTCCAGCGCAACCGCGCCTTTCGAGCTGATCTGCCACGCGTCATTCGGCCTGACATTTTGCTGACTGAAGATGGCCTGCACATCACTGAGTTGGACAGTGTCCCTGGGGGCATCGGCCTAACCACTTGGCTGAACCATGCCTACTCGAAAGCTGGGTTCAAAGTAATTGGGGGCGGCAACGACATGCTTGAAGGTTTCGCCGGCATCTTCAACGATGCAGCAAAAGTGCATTTGGTGATCTCGGAAGAGTCGGGAACATACCGTCCAGAGATGGAGTGGCTCGCGGCACAGCTCAACCCCGACCGCTTCTTCGTCCAAGGGCAAGACAAAGCCGACTTCGCCAAAGGGGACGCTATATATCGATTTTTTGAACTTTTTGATCTGCCAAACATACCCGCCGCCGAGTCCCTGTTGGCAACTGCAGCAACGAAGCAAATCAGCATAACGCCACCGCCTAAAGCTTTCCTTGAAGAGAAAATGCTTTTCGCGTTGTTCCACAATCGCAATCTCGCTGAAGTATGGAGACAACAGCTTGGCGATGGTTTCAAACGCACACTTGAGTCACTCCTACCAGTAACGTGGGTGATTGATCCTTCCCCGCTTCCGCCGCATGCCGCTTTCCCTGGTCTGGGCCTAACCAACTGGCAACAACTTAAAGATCTCTCGCAAAAAGATCGTAACCTGATCCTTAAAGTCTCCGGCTTCTCTGAACAGGCGTGGGGCGCACGCGGCGTCTGGCTTGGTAGTGACCTACCTCGCGACGAATGGGCAGCAGCGGTGGATCAGGCAATCCAGAGCTTTGATAAGTCACCGCACATACTTCAAAAATACCACCGCCCAATCCGCGTCGATGCTGAATGGTTCAACTTTGATCTTGGTCAAGTACAACCGTTACAGGGACGTGTAAGACTTTGCCCCTATTACTTCGTACACGGTGAATTTGAAACAGCCAAAGCCAAACTTGGTGGTGTTTTGGCCACAATCTGTCCCGCCGACAAAAAAATCATCCATGGCATGAGTGACGCCATCCTCGCCCCTTGCACGATTAATTAATACATTCTCAATGAATGCAGGAAAAAAGATTGATTACGAGTTGACCGCTTGACAAGCAGCACGACCAAGCGAACCTTTTGTGCGCTATGAGATCGGTTTCCAATTTCGCCGTATTGATCCTCGCCGGCCTGCTCTTCGCAGGGTGCGCCACCTCCAATCGAGAACTGCGCAAGCTAGAGTCCGCTTATCAAGTACAACTCGGGAAATATGCCGCCGATCTAAAGAGCAGCGAAATCACCAAGGCCGAACACGATAAAAAAGTCTCACAACTCAATGCCCGTTATGGTCGACGACGCGCCATGATGGAACGAGACATTTACGGCAGTGGCATCAAACCAATACGCCGCCGGTCCAATCTTGGCAGGGGAGGCGGTCGCTATTAAACCTAGCCTTGATCCTTAATAGATTTTCGCCAAGAGCTTGTATCAGATCTAGTATCGTCGGCATGTACCGTTTTTTATTGGTCATTCTATTCGTTACGAGTTTGACTTATGGCTTTACCGAGGAGAAGCCCAATATAATTCTCATCATGTGCGATGATCTAGGCTGGGGAGATGTTGGATTTAATGGAAATAAAAGCATCCGCACACCGCACCTGGATGCAATGGCCAAGGCAGGCATGAAGTTCAATCGGTTTTATGCGGCAGCACCTGTCTGTAGCCCAACGCGTGGCAGCTGCATTACCGGCCGGCATCCTTACCGATATGGTATCCCATTCGCCAACTCAGGCCACATGAAGCCGGAGGAATTAACGCTGGCTGAACTACTAAAAAAACACGGCTACACCACCGGGCACTTTGGAAAGTGGCACCTTGGCACACTGACAAAAAAGGTGAAGGATGCCAACCGTGGAGGTCCGCGAGGCAAAAAGCACTTTTCGCCACCACAGCTCAATGGATTCGATTTCTGCTTTTCGACTGAGTCGAAAGTACCAACCTGGGATCCTTTGATCAGGCCGAAGGGAAACAATTCCCGTAAGTGGTGGGATCCAGTTTTGGAAAACAGAAACATCAATCCCTACGGCACCGCCTACTGGAACGAACGAGGTCAAAGCATTACCGAAAACACTCAGGGCGCCAACTCACGCGTGATCATGGACCGGGCCATTCCATTTATTCGAATGGCCACCAAGGCCAAGCAACCCTTTTTCAGCATCATCTGGTTTCACACACCACACCTGCCTGTCGTCGCTGGGCCGAAATATATGAAGATTTACAAGGATCACCCGAAATACGCACAGCACTACTACGGATGCATCACCGCAATGGACGAACAGATAGGGCGACTACGAAGCGAACTACGCAAACTGAGCGTGGCGACTAACACCCTGCTGTTTTTTTGCAGCGACAACGGCCCAGAAGGCCAAGCAGACACGGCTCCAGGTAGCGCCGGACATCTGAGTGGCCGTAAGCGCTCTCTACTGGAGGGCGGCATCCGCGTGCCAGGACTCGCCGAGTGGCCGGCGAAGATCAAACCTGCAAGCACCACCAAAATCCCCTGTGTCACTAGCGACTATCTGCCAACGATCTTGGCATTACTTGGCATTGATCCGATCAACGATAGGCCGATTGATGGCATTAACCTTCTACCATTGTTCGACGGAAAAATGGTTGAGCGAAACCGGCCAATCGGCTTTGAGTCGAAGGGGCAGACCGCTTGGGTCGGTGACCGATACAAACTCTACTCCAGCGGAAAGACCAAAAGCGAACATCAACTGTTCGACCTGATTGCCGACCCGTCTGAGAAACAGAACTTGGTCAAGCGAGAACCTGCCTTGGCTAAGCGATTGGCCAAGGAACTGGCTGATTGGCGGGAATCCTGCCGAGCAAGCGCAGCCGGCAGAGATTACTAAAGTGGGCAGACGCCGAACCAGAAGCCATTGGCTGCGCTGGCTGCTTTTGCTACTCATAATAGATGCCGCTGTGTTTTACTGGTGGTGGGGCAACCAAAAGGAGCGACGTTACAACAGCATCATCCGAGACGCAGCTACTGACTTCGAAGTGGAGTACGCACTAATCAAGGCTGTCATCTGGAAGGAAAGCCGTTTCGACGAAATGGCGGTGGGCAAGGCCGGGGAAATTGGGCTGATGCAGTTAATGGAACTGGCCGCGTTCGAGTGGGCGGACGAACACGGTGTACACGACTTCGAACACACACACGTTTACGATCCTCTCACCAACATTCTGGCTGGGACATACTATTTAAAATCTAGGCTGCAGCGGTATTTGCACGCCGATGATCCCCTGCCGTACGCGCTGGCCGACTACAATGCCGGGCGCACCCACGTCCTCCGCTGGGCCAAGGAAGCCGCACGAACGAACAGCGCATTGTTCCTGCAAAACATGGACTACCCCGGAACGCGCCGGTACATCGATCTGATCACCCAACGCCGCGACCATTACAGGTAACAGGCGGAATTAATCCTCCTCATAATCGGCATCATAATTGAATATATCCCACTTCATTTGCCACGAACCGTCCGATTGTTGTTCGCTCAGGATCATGTACTTATAGGTTTTCATAGTTTGCACACCGGCCGGCGTCTCCTCAACGGTTCTGCCTGTTCCCCGAATAGCAGCCATGTTACCGAAAGAAATCACTTCTGAAATTGGTTCGACCATATCGATTATTTTGTTTGTTCGGCTCTTGAACAAATTCTGATAACCGGCCAGAACAACATCACGGCCCACTTGGATCGGTAACTCCGGCAACATATATACGGTATCCTCAGTGTACAGTTTGGCACAGCTCTTGGCATTTCCATCAATAAATGCAGTCACAAATGATTTGAGTAATTTCTGCTGGTCATCATGGACTGTCCCGCTGTTTACCTCAACTCCGTAAGGCTCTGAGCCTGTTGCGACAAAACTAAACCCAACAAATATACCAAGCGCAAACGTGACGACAGGAATAATAATGGTTTTCATTATGAAATTGAGCTCCCAAGCATACTGCACACAGTCGGTATATCAATNCGATAACCTCCAAAGAAACACCAACCATGAAAAGGTCGCACAAATTCCCCTTCTCAGGTAAATTACTTGAATGCGGATTGAATTCACAAAGATGAACGGAGCCGGCAACGATTTCGTTCTGATCGACAACCGTAAAACCAGGTTAAAATTATCTCCCGAGCAGATTCAAACCCTCTGCCACCGCCAACGTGGAATCGGGGCGGACGGTGTTTTGCTATTGCGCCAGGCCAAAGGCGACGCCGACCTGGGCTGGGATTTTTTCAACCAAGACGGCAGTGAAGCGGAGATGTGCGGAAACGGCGCACGCTGTTTTGCAAGGTTCGCCCAACACCAACTCGACGGACGCAATGCAATATCCTTTGAAACCCTCGCCGGAGTCATACAATCTAATATCGATGGAGAGCGTGTAACGATCGGTCTGACTCCTCCGGAGAATTTGCGTATTGGCGACCGCATTATCACATCGTCCGGAGAGATCGAAATCCACTCGGTAAACACCGGTGTGCCTCACGCAGTCCTGTTCGTCAAAGACGCCGACAAGGCAATGGTTTCCGAATTAGGCCAGGAGATCCGGCATCACGACCATTACGCACCNGCTGGTACAAACGTTAACTTTGTGCAGTTGACAGGCAACAACTCGATCCATGTACGCACCTACGAACGAGGCGTGGGCGAAACATTGGCCTGTGGCACAGGTGTTACAGCCGCAGGCCTAATCACAGCCAAGCTACACGGCTATAACTCTCCTATCTCTGTTCGTGTGCTCGGAGGCGATAATCTCGGAGTGACATTTGAAACCGACAGCGACAGCTTTAAGAATGTACAACTCTCCGGTCCGGCCGATTTCGTCTACACCGGCCAGATCGANATCTGATTCCTTTTTTACGCAAAGAACCTCCAGCATGGACACACCTCAACCGATTTGCATGGTGCAGGACAAAAAAGAGGTTCGACCGTTAAGAAATGAGGAACAGAATCGTGTAAGTGGATTCCTGCTCTGCGGCGAAGGCTACGGAGACATGATATGCATGATACCGACTGTCGAAAAAACGGCACGTCAATTGAATCGGCCCCTTGATGTCTGGAGCAAGCGGCCGGAGGTATTTGCCAATATTCCCACGCTCAAACCCCGGAAAATAGACGATGCGGTTCTTCAGCCTTATCTTAACGAAGGGCGGCTATTGATTGTTTGCCCTGTACAATTTAATGGTCTGCCCGATCGTAATCAGACCCACATTGTCGCCCAGCCTGCGCAAGGGATCGTTCAACTGGAGGACACCGAAAAAGAGGTGCGGCTTTACACGACGCAGGCGGACCGTGAGACCGCAACTAGGCTTCTTGAGCCCCTTGGTTCAAGTACCAAGGTAGTAATTCACCCAAACCGAAGTTGGACCATTCGCACCTGGCCAGAGGAGAACTGGCGGCATTTAGCTAGGTCCCTACTCGAATTGGGCGTGAGTGTGGTAACAGTGGGATGCGATGTCCAGGGTATGGGCCAGCAGCCCTTCAAAGGCATTTTTGATCTCTGCACGGAACATGATCGGTTATTGAATCTGGTCGACCAGACAAGCCTGCACGAACTTGTTGAAGTAATCACCCTTTGCGATCTAGTGATTACCGTCGACAGCGGCGTGCTGCATGTAGCCAACTGTACCGACACCAATATTGTCGCTATCTTTACCGACATCGACCCACGCTTTCGTACTCGTATTCGCCAAGGCAAGCCTAACGCCGAAACTACCATCGTGGGTGCTCCCTGCGCGAAGCAGTATTGTCAATCGTGGCACAATAGCATGGGAAATTGTCTATATTCGGACGAAAAAAAAATGTGCTGTTTACCTAGTGCCAAGCAAGTGTTGAATGCGGCAATATCGCATCTCGGCAGACCGCCAGTCTAAAGACAATTCGCCAAAAAAAAGACTCCCTGATTGGGAGCCCTTCTTATTACAAATTAATAGTGAACTATTTTTTCCTCTTCATTTCTATGTCCATCTCGGAAAAATCTGACACGGAACCAGAACTATCAACACGAAAGATCTGCAATTCTATATTGTTCTCATCGATCNTTCTGAAGCCAACGGCCATACTCTGTTTTTCGCCATTTTGAGATGTNCTAGTCGTTCGAAGTAATGGCATGTCACCCCTTGGCCCCCAGNTGCCGATACTTTTCTTNCCTCGGGTGTCATATCCTGTTTGCTCAATCTCACCTGTAGTTGGATTGATCGCAATTAGACTGAAAGACTCTACACTATTACCTTCCAAGTTCATGCCTTTGAAATGTTGAGCTATAACATGCTCCTTAAGCGCCCATTTATATGATAAAGTCATAGTATTGCCATCTACTTCTGCCTCCCATGTCCCTAGTATCCACTCGACTCCGTTCTCGTTAATTTGCTCGCTTAGCGACTGTTGGGCTTGAGCACTATAAGCCATTACCACACTTGTGAATACGGTCAGTATTTTTTTCATAATAATTTTCTTTTACGCGGTTCCCCGACTGAAGATAGCACTCTTCAATAGGGCAGGAAAAGCTGACTAATTCACAAAACCCAAGCAAGGCAAAAAATGTGATTTGTTACTTTTCAAGAGCAGATCTTGACTTCTGCACATTAGGGTCGAATCCTTCACTCACGGAGTGAGAGCCTTATTCAGAATTTTCAAACGACCGACTGCAAAAATTGAAGAGCAATTTGTCAGTAAGCCTGCCGGTGATACTATCGACAAAATCCTCAGCCTTGCATCGGAAACCACCGGAAGACCCGCTGACCGCGATTCCATCGCGGCAAGTCAGAAAAACCAGAGACAACCGTTGGAAATTTTCAACGCTGCGGCATTCCAACGAGTTAAGCTAGCCAAGCGCATTGCCAAGAGTTCAGTCCCCGACAACAGCCCGGCGTGGTTTGACCCCCAACTCCCGATCACTTGATCGCTATCGACTTCGACCGTTAGAGCGGATCGCCTCGAGCTTGGCTGTCAATTCATCAACAATTCCCGGCTTGGCCTGAGCCAAGTCGTTTTTCTCCCCAAGGTCAGCCTCAAGGTCAAACAACATGAACGGCTTTTGAAACGGTTTACCTCTGGGTTTCTGTCGACCACCAGATCCATTGCCGGCGATCAGTTTCCATTTGCCGCTGCGCAATGCAAACATCCCGCTGGCACTGTGATTGATAACCGGCGCACGCGGTTGGTTCCAGTCACCACCTTTGAACAAAGGCAGCCAACTAAAGCTATCCTCCGCCACATCATCATGCAGCCCTGCCCCGGCAATCTCAGCGCAGGTGGCAAAGAGGTCTACGTGTGAGGTTGTTTTTGCACAAACCGTCCCGGCCTCAATCACGCTGGGCCATCGAGCAAAAAACGGCACACGATGACCGGCCTCCCACACATCCGCCTTGGTGCCTCGCAGATCGCCATTTGAAGTGTGATGTTTTTCATTGTACGCCTGCACCGTTGAATCACTGACATGATCCTCCTTTTCGTCAGCGCCACGGCGGTACATGAAGGATCCGTTATCACTGGTGTAAATAAGCAGTGTATTATTCCTAATACCGGCCGACTCAATTGCACGTATCACCTGACCGACCGCCCAATCGACCTGCATGACAAAGTCACCATACAGTCCAAGTTTGGACTTGCCGATAAATCGCGGGTGCGGCTGCACCGGCTTGTGCGGCGCCGTCAGCGGGAAGTAAAGGAAGAATGGCTGCTTTCCCTCAGCGCGATCTCGAATCACCCGACCAGCCTCACGAGTGAGATCATCAAGACAATCATTAATCGTCAACCCAGGCTGCCGCGGACCGCTGCGAAGGAAACCCGGAAAACTAACCGCAGGCTGTTTCACTGTGGGCAACTCTATAATGTTACCGTTCTTAATATAAATATACGGTGGAAAATCGAGCGACGCCGGGATAATGAATGAGTAGTCAAACCCGTGCTGGTTCGGTCCATCTGTAATCGGCTTGGAATAATCAATTTGACCGTCCACATTTTTTTGAAANCCCAAGCCAAGATGCCATTTGCCGACAACGCTCGTGTGATAGCCGCTCTTTCGCAACTTTGCGGCGACNGTCTCNCGGTTNGGCTCTAACAACGGCGCGCCATAACCATTGAGCACTCCGCGCTTGAGTTTTGACCTCCAACAATAACGACCCGTAAGCGTTGCATATCGTGTCGGCGTACAAACCGAAGAAGGCGAATGTGCATCCGTAAACGTCATTCCCTCCTTAGCCAATTGATTTANATTCGGCGTGTGCAACTTGGACCGTGGNTTAAGCGCCTGCACATCGCCGTAGCCCATATCGTCGGCGAGGATAAACACAATATTTGGCTTGGCCGCGGTTGCCACTTGGTGAATCGCCCAAACCAATATTCCAGCGGACATAGCCTTTCCCCATTGACTCAAAAGATCCCAATGCAAAACCTTTGATTTCATGATACACAGACAGTCTAAGACCAGCACAGCACTTGACCAAGCCGTAGATGATGCGGGGAATAATTCCCACTCAAAGACATTAAAATTGGGTAATATTGCCCAATAACAGAGCTGAATACAGATTGATTTATTTACTTAAAGCACTGATATACAATTGCTTAAATAATTCATTCTAACTTGGCACAAAGTCTGCGTTANTTAGTTGNAGAGCGAGGGGGAATCTCGCCGATTTAAATTCACCATAAGAAACAAACTATGAAGATCAAAAACATAATGATTGCGGCTNCGGTTGCCGCTGTATTGGCAATGCCAGAGTCTGCGCAGGCACATCCCAAGCCCAAACCGAAACCACCAATCAANGAAGGNGGAAATGCCAAGGAAGATGCCAAAGAGGGTGGCAAAGAACGTCCAAAAATCGATGTCGCAAAAATCAAGGAACGCCTCAAGGCTGCCTTTGAAAAGCGGAAGAAAAACCATAAGAATGCCAAAAAAGACGGCCACAAGGTAGGAGGTAAAAAGGGACGTAAAGGTGGCGGAGCGTTTGGAAAACTTGTCCGCGATGACGAAAAAGTAAAAGCATTGCGCGAAGCCTTCCAAGCAGCTGCCAAGGAGCATCACAGCAAAGTAAAGGAACTACACAAGCAGCTGAAGGATGCATCCGATGAGGATAAAGACGGNCTACGCGAACAACTAAAGGGCCTTAGGACCGATTGGGTTGAGAANATGAAGGGCAATCGCGAGGAAGTTCGTGCCCGACTCAAGGAAATACGCGAGGAATTCAAAAACAAGCGTGACGAAGTTATCGACGCCAACGATGGCGGTGAAAATGATCCTGGCGAATAAGCTAAAATCAAGTTGACAGTTTATAGCAGGCAGCGGAAACGCTGCCTGTTTTTTTGTACCCTTGGCCAACCAGCATCACGGGCATACAATCTCGACCAACAAAGACGATGGCCGACGACTTTTCAGACAGNACACTGATCCTAGCGGCACACGGATCCACAAAAAATAATGATTCGGCGAAGCCGGCCCTCAAGCACGCCGACTCGCTACGCGAGCGCCAACTTTTTGCTGAGGTCAGAGTTGGTTTCCTCAAACAACTGCCAAGCCTGAACGGCTTATTACACAACATTCAGACTCAACGCGTTTTTATCGTGCCCCTGTTTATCAGCAATGGCTACTACACCGAGCAAGTGCTACCGCATACGCTTGGNTTCGATATCCGTGCCGACACCTCATTTGAGCGCCTTCGCTATGAGAACGGTCAGATGCTGTATTACTGTGAACCGATCGGCACGCACAACAGCATTACCGAAGCGCTGCTGGCCCTCGCCAAGGGCATCGTGGAGAGACACCCCTTCCCCAGCCAACCAAAGCCGAGCGACACTACCTTGTTCATCGCGGGACATGGCACCGAGAAAAACGAGCACTCTCGCGTGGCAATTGAGCAACAGGCGGAACGCATTCGCGCGCAATGCGAATATGCCGATGTAAAAGCTGTATTCATGGAGGAAGAGCCCCTTATCGAAAAGTGCTACGAGTTAGCTGAAACGAAAAATATCATAATGGTACCGTTTTTCATCAGCGATGGACTTCACTCAAATGAGGATATTCCAGTGATGCTTGGTGAAACGGAAAAAAGGGTTCGCAATCGGCTCGCTAACGGTCAACCCACCTGGGTCAATCCTACAGAACGCCGCGGAAAAAGACTCTGGTACTCCGCCAGCATCGGCACCGAGCCATTCATCGTAGAGGTAATACTTGAACGCGTACGAGAAGCCNCCGNGCGTTAGTCATATAATNTGATGGCTGAACATGCCATCGCGCAACTTAGGTTCAAACCAAGTACTTTTTGGTGGCATGATTCCTCCACTGTCCGCAATAGCCATCAAGTCCTCTATACTCGTGGGAAACATTGAAAAGGCACAGGCAAACTCCCCGCTATCGACTAGTTTCTCTAGTTCAGAGGTGCCCCTAATACCTCCAACGAAAGATATGCGTTTACTTCGACGTGGATCGTCAATGCCAAGGATAGTTGCCAAGGCGTGGTCTTGCAAAATGCTGACATCGAGTTGCTTGATAGCATCCTCGAAGTCAATCGCACTTGGTTTTGGACGCAACGTACTCCATTGGCCATCAAGGTAGAGGCAAATCTGATGTTTTTCGGCTGGCANCGNCTGACCGCTCTCATNGATNTTGAATGCTTGGCTAATCGCCGAANGGAATTCTTTAATAGACAAACCATTTAAGTCCCGCACTGCCCGATTATAGGCTAGAATCTGCATCTGGTCATGCGGGAAGATCACGCTAAGGAACAAATCGCTGCTACCCCGACCTGAGCGCTGTTGGTTTACCCGGGAAGCAGCTGCACTACGATGGTGCCCGTCCGCAATATAAAGATTCGGAATCTCGGTAAATCGATTTTCGATGAACGCCATATCCTCACCCGAATCGATGACCCATGACGTATGACGGACTCCATCCGGTGCCATGAAGTCCACATTCGCTTCACCCATGACAAGTCTATCAAACAAGGCATCGAGTTCATGGTTGGCAGGGTAAGTCAAAAAAACAGGTCCGGTCTGTGCATCCAAAACCTCAAGATGTGCCACTCGGTCGTCCTCCTTGTCAGGTCTGGTAAACTCATGTTTACGAATTATGTTGGCATCGTATTCTGCACAACTTGCCGCTGCCACGAGACCAAGCTGTTGATGGTCTCCCATAATCTGGCGGTAGAGGTAAAAGTGCGCNTGCCCATCCTTATACAACACTCCGGCTGCGATCATGCGGTCGAAATTTTCACGCGCCTTGGCGTAGACGCTAGGATCATTCGTTGCCGTGCCATGAGCTAGGTCAATCTCCGGCCGGCTGACGTGTAAAAAACTGTCTGGCCGGCCCTTGGCCATCTGACGTGCCTCGGCAGTCGACATGACATCGTACGGCAATTCGCAAATGTCGGCTGCTCGGGCGGGATCAGGCAAAAGAGCACGAAAAGGCTGGATGGCTGCCATTGGCGCGGCACGTTAAGGTAGGACTTGGCCAAGCGCGATGAAAAAACACAGAATACATTCAAGCTACTGAATTCAAACGACTTGTGCAGCCAAATATAATTGTTTCAGCCTACGGTGAATATCTCTGGCTTGCAAATAATAGAACTGAGGAGCCTACTTCCAAACCTTTTCCCCCAATTAAATCAATGAATAATTACACGCATTCCAATTTGAGAAACGTTGCCTTGGTAGGTCATGCATCGTCCGGCAAAACCATGCTGGGCGAATGCATGCTAGCCTGCGCAGGCAACATCAACCGGCTCGGCAGCGTGACTGACGGCACCACCGCCTCCGACTACCACAAGGCAGAACAGGAGCGACAGTTTTCCATCCATACATCGCTATTGCATACCGAATGGCTAGATACCCGATTCCATATCATTGACACACCAGGCTATTTGGATTTCATCGCCGAAAGTCGCGCTGCGCTGAAGGTATCTGACCTAGCACTCGTCGTCGCCCATGCCACACACGGAATCGAAATCGGCACNTCGAAAGTTTGGGAGTATGCAGAGGAATTCAACCTGCCGAAGATTATAGTTGTCAACGGCATCGATGCCGAAAACGCAGAATACAAGCCAATCCTNGAGGAACTGGAAGCCACCTTTGGTAAGCGTTTCTTCCCGATCAATATCCCTACCAACCCNGGCCCGGGCTTCAACAAGGCACTGGATGTAATCCGGAAGTCGAAGCTCACTTACAAAACCGACGGAAGCGGCAAATATGACGAATCAAAGGTTTCCGGTGAGGAAGAGGAACAGGTAGAGCAACTGCACTCACAGCTGATCGAATTGGTGGCTGAGTCAGACGATACACTATTGGAAAAATTCTTTGATGAAGGTATCAGCGAGGAGGAACTGCGCGGCGGACTCCACCAAGCNTTTCAGTCNCAAGTATTTATCCCGGTNTTCTTCGCCTCCAGCGAGACCAACGTCGGAGTGGCGAGAATTATGGATTTCATCNCCAAGTACGCCTCCTCACCCGACGATCANAAGGAAACCGCNGTAAAGAACTCGAACGAAGAAGATACNACTATCAGCCTAGACGACAACGAGGCCGTCGCCTTTGTTTTCAAAACCATAAACGAGCCCCANATCGGTGAACTCTCTTTTGTCAAAGTGATGGCTGGCACGCTCAAGNCTGGTGAGGATGTTGTCAACGCCAATACCGACGAGCCTCAACGTCTTGGCCAAATGTTTATCCTCAACGGTAAAAACCGCGATAAAGTTGATCAACTCAAAGCCGGCGAAATCGGTGCGCTGGTCAAACTTAAAAACACCCATACCGGCAATACGCTCTCCTCTCCGAAGCGCAAGGTCATCGTGGTGCCCATCGAGTACCCGAACCCCAATATTCATGAAGCCCTCAAGCCCAAAAATAAGGGCGATGAGGACAAGATCGCCGTTGGGCTCGCCGCCCTTCATGAGGAGGATCCTTCTTTCCAGTATCACGTCGACTCNGAACTACACCAGACAGTAATNTCAGGCCAAGGCGAACTGCATCTTCAGGTCGCCATGGAACGCATCAAGGAGCGGTTCAACATCGAGATGGAGCTTTCTGCCCCAAAGATTCCGTTTCGCGAAACCATCCGCAGTAATGGCGAGGCCAAGTACCGCCACAAGAAACAAAGCGGTGGCGCCGGCCAATTCGCTGAGGTTTGGATGCGCATCGAGCCTACGCCGCGCGACCACGGCGTCGAGTTCACCCAATCGCTTGTCGGTCAAAATGTCGACCGCGTATTCGTCCCNTCCGTGGAAAAAGGTGTCAACAGNGCCTGTACCGACGGCATCCTAGCCGGCTATCGAGTAGTGGATGTAAAAATCGACTTTTACGATGGCAAAATGCACCCCGTGGATTCNAAAGATGTCGCCTTTCAGATTGCAGGCAAACAGGCATTCCGAGAGTCGTTTCAGTCGGCCAAGCCTTGCCTGCTAGAACCCATTACCAAAATTGAGGTCAGCGTACCGGAAGATTTCATGGGTGCAGTAATGGGCGANCTTTCAAGCCGCCGAGGCAAGATACTTGGCATGGANGCAGAAGGGACATTTCAGGTGGTCAGNGCTGAAGTGCCGCAGATGGAACTGTANCACTACTCCACCAACCTGCGCTCNCTCACCGGTGGCAGAGGCCTGCATACCGAGGAATTCAGTCACTACGAGTTCATGCCGAACGAACTAGAGAAAAAAGTCATCGCCCAAAGCCAGGCCAAGGAAGAAGATTAGCCGCTTTCAATGCACCAGCAGGTCAGAGATAGATGATTTAAATCTTCGATGACAGAGAGCGAAGAGAATCGCTGTCGGGATAACAGCGAAGGTTGACGCTGCCATCTGAACACCCTGCGGCGTGCGCTGGCTGGTGTCATAAAGTTTCGCCAANGCTAAAGGCAANGTGCGATTGGTTTCACTGAACAATACCAAGTTGGGAATCATGTGCTCGTGCCAAGCGAGAATGAAGTGAATCATCCCGAAACTGAGCAACGCCGGCCACAGTAGCGGTAAAACAGTCAGAAACACTCGAAATTCCGGCGCACCACATACACGCGCCGCCTGCAGATACTCCTCTGGCACTTGCCTAAACACCTGAGTGAAATAGATCACTCCGAGACCCGTCACTACGCCTGGCAAAATCACCCCCATCAAATTATCCATCATGCCAAGTGTGTTCACCCAGGTATAAAGCGGNACGGCGAAGAGTTGNCGCGGCACAAGAATCAAGGCCACAGCNAATACGAATAANACCCGTCTNCCNCGAAAGGTAAAACGGGCGAATGCATAACCTGCCATGGCTGACAAAGCCACAGCACCNAGTGCCTGAGCANNCGAAACCATCAGCGAGTTACCGAAGACCTCCCAAAAAGGCCCCCAATCGCCGTTAAGCAACCCATTAAAGTTCTGCCAGTCTAATTTCTGTGGAAAAATATTCTTACCAATCATGTTCCAGTATTCGCCATCGAACAATTTGACAGGCCAAAAACGGGGCAATCTGAAAAATAAATCGTTGGTTTTAAACACCCCTAGAACCATCCAGATAAATGGAACAGTGACTGCCAACAAGAACGGACACAANACAAGGAATGCCCCATTTGCACGGAGCACACTTTTTTTGNTTGTTCCCTCTGAAATCATATCGTTCTCCTACGAACAAAAAGAAATGCCCAAAGTACGACNATCATCACTGGCAGCAAGCTTATGCTGAGTGCTGTAGCGGAACCGAAATCGTTGTTGGATGCATGAAAATTCATGTATGAAATTGTGAGCAATCCTGCATCGCGTGGTCCGCCGGCACTACCAAGAAGTAGCTTTGCACCGGCAAATTGCGAAAACCCGTCAACAAACAAATAGATTGCAACGAATAAAAGAACGGGGCGAAGTTGTGGCAGCGTGACGTGCCAAAAATGCCACCAGCGACTCCCGGTAGCCAAGCGTGCAACCTCATAATAGACCTTCGGTATACCCTCCATCCCGGCTAATACAAAAAAGGTCATAAAGCCAGTCCAACGCCAAACATTCTGCAAAACCAACCCGGTCAAAATAAAATCCGTGTCTCCTTGCCACCGGATTGGATCAAACCCGAATGGAATGACAACAAATTGATTCAGTAATCCTTGGTCGCGATAAAACACCATCAGAAACAGTACCGCCAGAACGGATGGTGGTGTTAGAGCCGGCAGCAGGAGCGCAAAAGTGAAGATAGGGCGAAGTCGCCGATAGGTTGCTCGCAGCAAGTGTGCCAACCAGAGCGCCAGTGGTACTATCACGACGATGGAGGCTAGGGTATAAGTGAAACTNTTTCGNACTGCCTTGTAATATCGTTCATCTCCTGCCAAGGCCTCGTAATGAGCAAGGCCAACATACTCTGCTTGACCAAGGCCATTGGCCTGCAGACTAATCTTGACACCTCCTACCAGCGGGATGATCCAGAAGATCATCAGAAACAAAAGGAATGGCAGCAGGAATAAAAACGGCGTCCAGCGTGCCCCGGGCATTCGCTGGTCAGCTTCGGCCATGGATCCGCACTAAATGCCTGGTTCGGCCGCCTCGAGCATAGTCTTCATTTTGTCGAGCACCTCTGCCGGCTTGAGCTCACCGTAAATGAGCGATGTGAAGAATGTTTCCTGAAAAAGGAACACCGCCTTGGCGCGGTTTGGATGGCTGACCACTTCCGGCACCTCTGGAGCGAGGCGCACGAGCAGTTCACCAAATTTTTGGTTACTGAAGAAGGCATTCGGCTGCAGGAGCCGTTCATCCTTCCACGCCGGCCGATATGCAGGAAAACTGTTCCCATCGAGGAACCGACGAGAGTTCGAATCCTTATTGGTAATAACAAACTCGATGAACTTCCAGGCTGCNTCTTGCTCCTTGCTAGCCTTATTGATCAGTAGTCCCTGCCCTGCGAAGGTCGAGGTACGGCGGCTGTGTTTGCCATCCGGCAACTTCCANGCAGGCAACGGCATTGCACCCCACTTGCCTTTTAGATCGGGGGTNAACTGCTGCAGCATGTCAAGCCCGTACCAGTCGGCACCAACCACGGTCAATACTTCACCAAACTGAATGGCGCTGTTGAAAAAAAGTGGGTCGAAGATCGACGCACGCTCTGGCACCATACCGACGCGAGTCTCCATCTGTTTGCGCATCCAGTCGAGAACCTCAATTGCTGCTTCTCGATCGGGATAAACCGAGCCATCCCGGCCAAACAGGTCACTNCCTCGCTGCCTCAAAAGAATACCGAAGTACGTTGGGTCGAGCGCAATCATAGACTTGCCGTGGTCCTCCACAACTTTTCTACCAGTCTCAACCAACTTGTCCCACGTAGTCAGATCTTCCGGGTCAATGCCCAGTTCTTCGAACAAGTCGGTGCGATAGTAGAGCACCATCGCGCTGAGTGACTGTGCGATGCCATACGTTTTACCCTTGTATGCGAATAGACTTTGACGACTACGTGCGATGTCTTGATCCAACTTAGCNTTCTTGATTCGAGCACCCAGATCGGAAAACGGAACATCACCCCCAAGGAACGACCCGAACAGCACCTCGTCGAGCTGGACCACGTCGGGTGGATTAATGCCAGTCTTGATAGACACNGCTAGTTTCTCGGGCATTTCACGGAACCCAAATGACTGCACCTTNGCCTCGAAATTTTTATCAACCTCATCCTGATACAGCTTGACCATTCCCTCATAATANAGCTGGTCCTGAAAAGAACTGATCCANATGTCAAGCGGCTTAGCCTGNACTGTNGCTACCAGGACNTGGCTCAGTACAAGTAANCCCAAAAGTGAGTGTTTGCTTTTCATGTGTAAAATCTCNGAACAAAAAAACCACCAATGACCCGGCAGAGTCAATGCCGTATCCGCTNCAAATGTACCNACATTCAAATCAAATTCATGGCAANAAGCACAATCTGGTCAAATTTTAACTGTGCTTTTCTAANTATACGCATAACAGTCCTTTTTTCNATNAAACCNCGNGNGTAACGATACAANTTTNTATGATTTGTTCNTATAAAATCATNTTANATNCATTCCGATTCATCGCCGTTGGNCTTGGTGCAGCTGCTGCCGTNNCCAGCTCAGCCGCAAAGGAACTTAAACTTGACGAGTTATTCCCGCACGACCGCCTGATTGATGTCCGCATCACCCTCGCTGATGCGGACTGGGACAAAATTCGACACCAACGGCGAACGCGGGAAAATGCTCTACCGCCAAGCCGAAAGTTCGCGCCGCCACCCACACCCTACTCGTATGTTGAAGCCAGCGTAACGATTGACGGTGTAACCTTCCCCCGCGTCGGGCTGCGAAAAAAAGGTTTCCTTGGATCGCAGGATACCACACGCCCATCGCTCAAAGTAAAACTCGATTATACTGACACAACGATAAACATCGACAGCTTGCGGAATCTCACATTCAATAATAACCGGCAAGACGTCAGCCTTATGAGTCAGTTCTTGGGGTACGCAATCTGGAATACCACTGATGCACCCGGCCCACGTTGCGCCTATGCCAAAGTGACCGTTAACGGGCAAAACCTCGGCGTTTACTGCCATGTGGAAACTATCCGTGAACCACTACTACGGCGCG
>PBKH01000009.1 GCA_002721375.1 Verrucomicrobiales bacterium | reverse complement strand
GCTTCGATGCCTTCTGCAGCGATCTTTTGGTTGGTATCCTTGGGAGCATGACCGTAGCGGGCTGCTGAGCCGGATTTCATTGCGGCCAGACTACCCATGCCTCGGTACTGTTTGTACAGTTTTCCGCTGATCTCCATTACCTGACCGGGAGTCTCAGGGCAGCCAGCGAGCAGGCCGCCGCAAATTACGCCTTCGGCCAGCGTAAGCGCCTTCACGATATCACCCGATTTGGTGATGCCGCCATCGGCGAGTAGGCTGACACCTCTTGTCTTAGCTGCTTGGCTGGTAACGTAGAGTGCAGTCATTTGCGGTATGCCCACTCCAGCGATCAGTCGCGTGGTACAGATCGAGCCGGGGCCTTGGCCTACCTTGATGATGTTCGCACCGCAATCAGCGAGATAGTTGACCCCGGCGGCGGTGGTGACGTTGCCGGCGATGATTGGGAGATCTGGATACGCAGCGTGGATCAACGAGACGGCGTCGCCGACTCCTTTAGAGTGTCCGTGAGCGGTCGAGACGGCGATTACATCTACACCGCGTTCTATCAATGAGCCAACGTGCGATTCGATTTGCTCATGTTCGAGCTCGCCGTCTGCATTGCGCGGTGTGGAAACAGCTGCGCCACAAAGCAACCGGAATTGCTCGTCGCGGGCTGGTCGAAACTGGGCGTGCCGTTCCGAGGTGATCCGCTCGATGTCGCTCAAAGTGAAAAGGCCGCGTAGATTATCTTGGTCGTCCACTACGAGAAGCTTATTTATGCCGGGATGATCGGTGAAAAACTGGTCAGCAACAGTGATCGGATCGGTGCCCAGCTCACTTTCGCGGAGCGTCTGCACCTGATCTCGAGGGACGAGAGCTCCAGTAACGGTTTTGGCGGCATAGCGCGGCTTAAGGACATTGCCGGAGAGTAGGCCGACGAGTTTGCAGTCTGCGCCCACAACAGGGAAGGTGCTGAATGCGTAGCGCTTATTTTGAATCAGTTCGATCACTTCGCCGATGGTCTTATGAGGTTCGATGGTGATCGGCTCTTGGATAAGTCCATGTACGTGGTTTTTGACTCGGCTGACCTCCTTAAGCTGTTGCTTTTCGGTCATATTGTAATGAATCAGTCCCAGTCCGCCGTTTAAAGCCATGCCGGTGGCCATTTGCGACTCGGTGACAGTGTCCATATCAGCTGAGATGATTGGGAGGTGCAGACGCAATCCGTCTGTCAGTTTAGTGTCGAGGGAAGTGTTCCTTGGAAGTGTCTCCGAGTAGAGTGTGGAGAGAGTGAGGTCGTCGTAGGTTAGCGCCACACCGGCTTGAGCCGGAAAAAAACTGTCCGATTCTTGATAGAAGGCTGAATCAAGTGAGTCTACGTTTTGCCCTTCCGCCATGTCCGAGTGTCCATGATCGCCGCGGTGCTGGCAAGCGGTTTCGTTTAAACGCATTATTCTCGACGGGGCTCGGTCAAGCGGCGACATTTCTGGTCATGGCTGCGACTGATGTTACTCTGGATGAGCTGCGGGCGGCGATCCGTAACGTGCCGGATTTTCCCGAGCAGGGGATCCAGTTCAAGGACATCACGCCCGTTTTGGCCGACGCNCGATTGCTCGATGGCTGCATTGCCAATTTAATCGGGGAGCAAANAGCTGATTCAGTTGACTTAGTTGCCGGAATTGATGCGCGGGGCTTTATTTTTGGTGCAGCGATGGCCCGTGAAATGGGTGTCGGATTTGTGCCNATTCGCAAAAAGGGTAAACTGCCTTGGGAAACTCTGGAGGAAAGCTACGAACTTGAGTATGGTAGTAACACAATTGCCATTCACACTGACGCCATATCGGCGAAACAACGGGTGTTATTGGTCGATGATTTACTTGCTACAGGTGGAACGGCTGCTGCTGCGGCGAGCCTTTTGGCAAAGGCCGGTGGCCGAGTGGTTGAGGCTGTATTTTTCATCGAACTGAGTTTTCTAGATGGACGGGTTAAGATGGGGAAAGTGCCGGTAAGGTCACTGGTGGATTATTAGTGAGCGGTGAACAGGGGATGCCGAGTGTCTTCATAAAAACGTACGGTTGTCAGATGAACGAGCGAGACTCGGAGGCAGTCGCGGCTCAGTTGGTCTCCAAGGGCTATAGTATGACTGCTGATGTGTTGAACGCGGATATTATTTTACTCAACACATGTAGCGTGCGCGATGCCGCTGAGAAGAAGGCGCTTGGCAAGATGGGCCATGTNGCTGGGCAGTTGCGGGCAAAAAACCGGACGGCGGTACTCGGTTTCATGGGTTGCATGGCNCAGAGTCGAGGGCGGGAACTGATTGACCAGTTGCCAGATGTGGATCTCGTGATTGGAACGCAAAAATTTCACCGTACGGCTGATCACATCGGCGACTTGCTCGCAGGCCGAGTTAATGCTGTGGTGGACACCAACGAAGAGCAGGGTAGCGAGTCGACAATCCGTGAGCATTTGCTTAACGGTGCAAGCGATAAAAAATCAGTTACTGCGTTCGTAAGTATTATGCAGGGCTGTAACCAGTTTTGNACCTTCTGTATTGTGCCTTCCACGCGAGGCAGGGAGCGTAGCCGTTCGATTGATGACATCGTGAGCGAATGCCGTGAGTTGGTGGCGCGAGGTGTTCGCGAGGTGACGCTGCTTGGTCAGATCGTAACGAGTTATGGCCGGCGTGAGATTGGCGAGANGGAGGGCAAGTCGGCGTTCGTACAGCTCATTGAGGCCGTGCATGGGATCGAAGGCTTGGAGCGCATTCGTTTCACATCGCCTCATCCGAAAGGCTACGGCGACGACCTAGTCGAGGCTTACGGGCGCTTGGATAAGCTATGCGAGAGTGCACACATCCCGGTGCAAAGTGGAAGCGACGAGATGCTCAAGCGAATGCACCGTGGCTATTCTCGTGAACGTTTTCTGAAGATAATCGGTAAGCTACGTTCGGTACGGCCTGGTATTGGTATCACAACTGACATTATCGTTGGTTTCCCCGGTGAGACAGAGGAGGAATTTGAAGCTACAATGTCGCTTTGTCGTGAGGTTCAATTCGACAATGCATTTGTTTTCAAGTACTCNACCCGCCGGGATACGCCGGCGGCAGCGATGGATAATCAACTCCCGAAGGAACTGATTGAAGAGCGACATGCCCTCTTACTCNAGGCAATTGACGAGATGGGGGCGAGGCGATACCAACAATTTGTCGGCAAAACGATGGAGGTTCTCGTTGAGGGATCAAGTCGCCGCAATGCCCTCCGGATGGAGGGCCGTACTCGCTGCAACAAGATCGTGGTGTTTGATGGGGGCGATCGTTTTCAAGGCCAGTTGATGGAACTTAAGATTATCCGTGCNGGTTCGTTTACTTTGTACGGCGATCCAGCCATAGTGAATTTGGACTGACCAGTGAGCGATCGACAAAAAGTTTCGGAGGCGAATGTTCCTTTGTTTGGANTCTTATTGTTGTTTGTTGGCGTATTCCTATACGTCAGCATCAAAATGAACANTGNGATAAGTTTGGCAAANTTGTCCGTTTTGACAGGGATATTGCTTGTGGCCCTTTCCGCATACAGCTTGGCTAACCCTGCGGCGGTTGGTNTGGCGCTGCGGGCCTTTCCTCGTGCTAACTTACCGGGCTATGTACTGATGCTGTCCGCAACCGCTTGGTTCTTATGGAACATTAAAAGCGATGACATGGCCGACTACCGAGAGTATAAGCATTGGTTCTACATTGGCTTCGGCTCTGTTGGGGTTGGGTCGTGCCTGTTCTTGCGGGACTTCTTGGCGGTGAGGGGTTTGGCTGTATTTCTGCTGCTCTTTGCCAAGCTGTTGCTCGACACGCAGCGTCACTACATGCTCGCTACACCCGTGGAGTATATGTCGGAGTGGCGATTGGTGTTTGCTGTTTGGGCATACCTGATNATCATTATATCCATGTGGCTGGTGATCTCGCCATGGCGAATGCGTGATATGATCGACTGGATAATATGTAAGTCTAGCTGGTTCGCAGTTAAGAAATGGTTCCACTTGGCCTTCGGAATTCTATTGATTGCTCTTGGCCTGACGGTATTCGGTGTTCCAGATATGCCACTCGAGTGAGGGATTGAGATTGAACGGCTTTCATTTTTGATCGCTAATTGCACAGGGCGACGCATGCCGTGAACCAAGCAAAGCTAGATCAGGAACTGCTCAAAGCAATCCAGTACAATAAACTGGGGTTGGTGAAGCGTCTGTATTCTGAAGGAGCTAGCGTTAACTGTCGCAATGAGGAGGGTCGCTCGCCGCTACACCTCAGCGTCTACAACGACTGGGATCGTGTATCGCACTTCTTAATCGACATGGGGGCCGATTTGAATGCCAAGGGTAAGTTCGGTGGTACGCCTCTGCATATGGCTGCGTTCAAGGGTAATTTGTCCATTGTTCAGTTGATGCTTAAGAAAGGGGCCGATATCCGTTCCAAAGATTCTAATGGTAACCTGCCGATACACCTTGCAGCTATGTACGGTTGGGCTGATATTGTTGAGGTATTTGTAAGGTCTGTGGCTCCGGAGCGGTGGCCGCTGCCCCCGCTCATCCTGCCAAAGACNGAGGAAGCGAGCGAGCCAGATGGGGAAACAGACGANCGGTCATCGACCGAAGAAGAGAATTTTCCGGCTGATATCCGTACTCTTATCCAANCACGTGCTTCCGAGGGAGAGACACCACTTCACCATGCCGCGGTTAACTGCCACACGCAAGTTATNGACTACTTGCTNCGTCTTGGAGCCGATCCAGAGGCTAAAGACAACGAGGATACTCCACCGCAATTGTATCAGCCGGGCAAGCCGGAAAGCTTTTTCAAGGTGCCAGCATATGTTCGGTGCATGAATTGCGCCGAGAGCATTAAGCTAGATGGGGAAGAACAGCGCACAGGAATTTACTTTTGTCCCTACTGTGAACAGGAGGTGGATCATCTTAACTTCGGCAAACAATCGAAGGGCAAGAGCGCTGCTGGCCTGATGGATAAGTTCGGTGGNTGGTTCAGCAGCAGTGAGGATAATCCATCTCCTAAGCCTGNTACCAAGGCTCCGGAGCCGGAGCCGGAGCCGGAGCCAATTGCGGATACCCNGGAAAAACCNGANGGGGAGCCCACCTCCGGGCACGTTGAAGTTGAGATGGACCAAAAACTGGTCCCAGAAACCGTGAACTGTGCAATTTGTCGAAAGAGTCTCAAACTTGACGAAGAGGAGCAGCGTCGAGGTATTTATTTCTGTCCTTATTGCAATCGTGATGTGGATCACATTCACGACGCCGATTGATACTACGCTGGTGTTGTTCTATTCTGCTCTGTGAAGCTTTAACCGTGAAAAATAAAATTGTAACAAAACGACACNTCAGCCAGGCCTTCGGTCGAATACTTGGTTTTGCATTCACTTTCGCCGGCATTGTCTCCGGCCTCGCACAGCAGGTNCCGGTCNAGGAGCACACCCTGTCCAATGGTATGAAGCTGCTCATGGTCGAGCGGCACCATTCGCCAGCCATTGCAGGTGGCTGGGTGGCGCGTGTTGGCAGTGTCAACGAGCGGCCTGGCATAACTGGTATCGCACACCTCTTCGAGCACATGATGTTTAAGGGAACCCCGACCATTGGTACGACCAATGCCAAGCGCGACGCAGAGATTATCGAGCAGCAGGAGCAGGTACGCAATGCCATGCGCCGAGAGGAAGGCATAATGCGATTGGCCCTACGGCGCGGCGAAATCGACGACTTGGCCAAACCGGAAAATAAAACCAAACGCTACCGTGAACTTGAGACCCAATTTAAAGATCTGATCGCAGCGCAGCGGGAAGTTCTTGTTAAGAACGAGTTTGACCGTATTTACACCACCGCGGGCGCCTCTGGTATGAATGCTTTCACTTCCAACGATATGACCGGTTACTTTATTACTGTCCCTGCAAACAAGCTTGAGTTGTGGGCATGGATGGAGTCGGAGCGACTGTTAAGGCCGGTCTTCCGGGAATTTTACGCAGAGCGTGATGTTGTGTTTGAGGAACGCCGTATGCGCACTGAGTCTACGCCTCTTGGCAAGTTTCAGGAGTCGTTAGAGGCACTTTTCTGGGAGTCGCATCCGTATGGTTGGCCAGTCATCGGCTGGCCTTCGGATATCCCTGCGATCACCAAAGCACAGGCCGATGAATTCTATGCGCTTCATTATGCACCCCAGAACATCACACTCATCCTCGTCGGAGACTTTGAAACGGAAAGGGCGATTCAGTTGTGTGAACGTTACTTTGGCCGAATCCCGCGCGGTGAGCGAGAAGCGCCAGAGGTCGTTACTTTGGAGATGAAGCAAAAGGTGGAAAAAAGGATGAATGCCGAGGCCGAGGCCAACCCGCAGGTGGATATCCTGTGGCATACTCCGGCGGCAGGTCATCCCGATTCTCACGCGCTTGAGGTGCTTGCAGCGGTTTTATCAGGGCGATCTGGTCGGCTTCACAAGGCACTCGTACTTCGCGATGAAGTGGCGACATCGTCTTTCGCTCAACAAATGTCTCGCAAATATGCAGGTATGTTTAATATTGGAGGTGAGGCTAAAGATCCAAACACCCCAGGCGAAGTCGAGGCAGCGATTTATTTCGAGGTCGATCGACTAAAAAACGAACCGGTTTCCGAGCGGGAGTTGCAGAAGGTGAAAAACAACTTCGCTGCGATGGCTGTGAGGCGTACATCATCTAACTTTCACCTTCTGGTGCAGTTGATCCAGTACGAGGGTGTTGGTGACTGGAAATCAATCAACAACGAGATCCCCAACATACTAAATGTTACCGCTGAGGATGTCCGGCGTGTGGCAGGGAAATATCTTGTGAAGGAAAACCGAACCGTGGCGACCTATACGCGAAAAGCCGGGACGAAAGTGCCGGGTGATCCTTCGCTAGCCGGCTTGAGCGCGGAGCAGCAGGCGGTTGTTCGCCGTATCTCAAACCAGATTAAGTCCGAAACAGACCTCGAGCGGTTGAAGCAACAATTGGAGGCGATGGAGTCGCAGATTGGCCAGGCGGATGGCAAACAGCAGGGCCTAATGAAGATCATTATTCAGAAGATCGGAGGGAGAATTACCGAGTTAAGTAAATAACTAGGAAATAAAACCATGATTTTATCGATCAAACGAAACATGTTTTTGAGCTTTTTTGCGGTTCTTGGAGCGGCGCTAGGACATCCGCAAGATATTCCAGATCGACCAGAGAAACTTACCTTCCCTCCACTGGTTTACGATGCCCCGAACCCAGCCGATTACCGTGTGGAACTAACATCTGGCGCGATTGTTTACATTTATCCTGATCGCGAACGGCCGCTGATTGACCTTTCAGTGAACATCCGTGGGGGCAGTTACCTTGATCCAGAAGGCAAAGAGGGCTTAGCTGAACTAACCGGCTACCTCATGGCGCGTGGTGGCATTCCGTCTAAGCCGGCGGATGAACTTGACGAGGAACTGGAGTTTCTTGCGGCAAGGCTTTCAAGCAGTTTTAGTGGTCTTAACGGGAGCGTGACTCTTAATTTTCTCTCGAAGGATGCAGACCGTGGTTTCAACATTTTACGCGCTGTTTTAGCTGACCCCAGTTTTCAGCAAGACAAGCTTGAACTACGGAAGACACAGGTGCTGCAGGGTCTTAAGCAGCGAAACGATGATTCAAGGGACATTGAGTCGCGCGAACGCAAATTTGTTGCTTATGGTGAGGGTTTTTGGGGCAATCGTTACACGACTGCCTCGTCGCTTGGAAGTATACAGCGACAGGATCTGTTGGCATTCCATCGGGACTGGGTGCACCCTCGTAATTTCATCGTTTCCATTAGTGGTAATTTTGACCGCGACGCGATGTTAGCGAAACTCGATGCCCTGTTCGCCGGTTGGCCGTACTCCGGAAAGAAGGCTCCGCCGGTGCCGCAGTCCCATAATTATGGTAGGCCTGGGGTGTATCTTGTTGACAAGGATGTTAACCAAGGTCGTGTTTCCATCTTATTACCAGGCATCCGTTGGGACGACCCTGATTATTACGCGATTCAAGTGATGAACGACGTACTTGGCGGTGGTGGATTTACGTCACGTATCACCAATCGTGTTCGTTCAGACGAGGGTTTGGCCTACTCTGCTCGGTCAGCATTTCCAGGGGGTGCGTATTACCCGGTGGTATTTCGCGCCGGGTTCCAGTCTAAATCGCGCACGGTGGCCTACGCGTCGTCGATCGTACTTGAGGAGATTGAGCGTATCATTCGAGAGCCGGTGAGTGCGGAGGAACTGCTCACAGCTAAGAAGTCGTTTATAGACACATTCCCCAACAGATTTGCCTCGCCTTCGCAGGTTGTTTCGTTATTCGCCGCCGATGAGATGACGGGCCGCTACACAACTCAGCCGGATTTCTGGACTAAATATCGTAGCAGATTCGAAGCTGTGGACATCGCTGATGTGCAGCGGGTGGCAAAGAGTAGGCTCAAACTGGAACAGTTGATCATTCTGATTGTCGGGAAAAAGGAGGAAATCCTTAAGGGACACCCGGATTATCCCGTGAAATTGGTCGACTTGGCCAAAGGCGAAGTAGTTGAACTACCGATGCGGGATCCATTGACGATGAGACCGTTGAAATAGTCTAAAATGCCCTTTTTCATTGCATTAGCCTGTTTTGAGTGGTAACAAGACGTCCAACATGGCAGCAATCGGGCTTTTTCAGAAGGGGGAAAACGTCTTTTACGCAAAGGTTGAAGATGGAGAACTCTTCAAGCTTAAGGGAGATATCTTCGGTGCGCCTTCCTTCCAAAAAACGCCCATTCCTAAAAAGGGTTTTCGAACGCTTGTGCCAGTTCAGCCTTCGAAGATTATCGCCGTCGGCCTCAATTACGCCGACCACGCTGCTGAAGCCGGACTCGAAGCGCCAAAGTCTCCGTTGTTTTGGTTGAAATCACCCAAATCGGTTTTGCCCGATGGGGGTAAAATTGAAATCCCATTTGAAAAACACCAGACTGACTACGAGGCGGAACTTGCTGTTGTGATTGGTCGCAGCATTCGCAACGTTACCCCGAAAGCGGCTAGCCGATACATCCTCGGGTACATGGCGGCGCAGGATATCAGCGATCGTACAATCCAGAAATCCGAAAGCCAATGGGCACGGGCCAAGTCTTTTGACACTTTCACACCGCTTGGGCCGTACATCGAGACCAAGATCGATCCCGACTGCCTGACGATCCAATTGTTCAAGAACGGCCAGCTTTGCCAAAACTCATCCACGTCTCAGATGATCTTCACTTGCTCGGAGTTGGTTAGCTTTATTTCGACAAATATGACTCTCCTGCCCGGTGACGTTATTCTCACTGGCACGCCATCTGGTGTTGGCCCGATTGAATCCAACGATACTTTAGAGGTGCGCATTCAAGGTCTGGCGCCACTAGTTAATTCTGTCAAGTAGGCGGCTTGCGTTTCAGTTCGACTTCGCTGCTTTTTTCATGTTCGCTTGGGCCAAGTGCTGGCCTGTCGGTTGGCGATTTAATTTTAAGATGCGCTGGTCTCAGACATTCATCCCCACTTTAAAAGAGACGCCTGCTGAGGCGGAAATCCTTTCCCACAAACTGCTTCTTCGTTCGGGTCTGGTACGAAAGCTCACTGGCGGTTTATACACGTTTTTACCTCTTGGGCTTAGAGCTTTGCGCAAGGTCGAGGCCATCGTTCGCGAAGAGATGAATCGGGCTGGAGCGCTTGAGGTATTTATGCCTGCGCTGCAGCCCCCCGATATCTGGGCAAAAAGCGGGCGACTCGAGACAGCCAAGGACGTACTGTTTCACGTTAAGGACCGAGCCCGAAAGGAGTGGGTGCTTGGCCCGACACATGAGGAGGTAATCACTACGCTTGTAGCAGATGAGGTTAACTCCTATCGCCAGTTGCCGGTTAATTTCTACCAGATTCAGACCAAGTTCCGCGATGAGATTCGCCCGCGATTTGGGCTCATGCGTGCGAAGGAGTTCATTTTGAAGGACGCATATAGTTTCGACGCCAATAATGAAGCTGCTAATGTTAGCTATCAGCGTATGTACGAGGCTTACACTCGAATTTTTGAGCGGTGTGGTCTGCGGGCTATAGCGGTGCAAGCCGATACTGGAGTAATGGGTGGTGCCCACTCGCATGAATTCATGGTGCCGGCGGAGACCGGCGAAAACGAGGTAGTGTACTGTGAGAGCGGCAAATACGCCGCAAATATTGAAAAGGCCACTAGTCAGGGACCCGTTAAAACTACGCCGATTGATAATTTTGGTACCTCGGAAAAATTCGAGACGCCCGGTGTGAAGACGATTGAAGACCTTACAAAACGCTTCGATATTTTAGCGGAGCGGCAGATCAAGACGCTCCTTTACATTGCAGATGGCAAGCCGGTGATAGTGCTGCTGCGAGGTGATGATCAGTTGCAGGAGGCTAAGCTTGGCGGAGCACTGGGCACGGGAAACTTTCGTGCTGCGGGAGATGCCGAGGTCGTCGAGGCGCTGGGTGCTCATCCGGGTAGTTTGGGTGCGGTCGGGGTCACTGGGATCTCGGTTTACGCCGACGAAGTATTACGTGGCGGCTGTGGTATGGTCACCGGTGCGAATGATGACGGGCAACATTTGCGCAATGTCAACATCGAGCGAGATATCACGGTCGAAATGTGGGCCGATCTGCGTCAGGTGCGGACCGGGGAGTTGTGCGTTGAGACCGGGCAGCCGCTGAAGATTCGCCGCGCCATTGAGGTCGGGCATGTATTCAAGCTGGGCACCAAGTACAGCGAAGCACTCGGCGCGACGTTCCTCGATGAACATGGCGGAAGCCACCCAAGCATCATGGGCTGCTATGGCATAGGCGTGACGCGCACGCTACAGGCGGTAATCGAGCAATGTCACGACGAACATGGCATCTTGTGGCCGACATCGATTGCGCCGTACGAGGTTTGTATCACCGCACTGGATGTCGAGCCTGAGTCTGAGGTGATGAAGCTTGCCAACCGGCTTTACGATGAGTTGCAGGCTAATGGTGTGGACGTAATACTCGACGATCGTTCGGTGCGCCCCGGCATCAAGTTCAAGGACTCGGAGCTGGCTGGTTTCCCTCTTCGCATCGGCATCGGAGAGCGGTCGCTCTCCAAAGGTCAGCTTGAGATCAAGCCGAGGGTGGGGGAGATGATTCTGTGCAGTCCGAACGATGCGCTTGGCCAGGTATTTGAATGGATCGAGGCCAATAGGGTTGGCTGAACGCGTCGTTTGGTCAAGTGCTCTGGTGTCAGTTTTCTTCGCTGCAGCGCTTGGTCCACCAACGTTGCAACATGCCGCCAAACTCCAGCGCGTACCCGCTGTAGTCCATCAGCGGCGAGCGTTGGAGCATTCCGCGTAGGTTTTGTCGCAGTTGGGTCAGCATGTCGGGATTGTTGCTAATCTGGACTGCTTTCTCGATGAACTCCCTTTCGTCCCGAGCGATGAACGCCTCCAGCCCAAGGCATTTGTTTTGCATCACCCCCTGGCGCGATACATAGGTTTCGCCCTCAAGGCAGAGAAGCGGCACACCCATCCAAAATGCGTCGCCGGTGGTAACGCCGCCGTTGTAAGGGAAGGGATCGAGCATAAGATCGATTTCGTTGTGTAACTTGAGGAAGTAGGTAACACTGCCTTTAGGTCGAATATCGATCTGCTCAGGTGAAGCCCCGGCCTCGGCGAACCAGTCGCGAAGCCGCTGACCGTGGCCGTCGTTGAGTTGTTGCAAAATGAGTCGCGTTTCGGGAATACGCTTTAATAGCTGCGCCCATAGATGAATGCATGCGTGGCTGGTTTTAAACGGATTATTCAGGCAGCCGAAGGTGAAAGGTTTTCCGTTAGTGGAGGGTGGAGTCTCGAGAGATACGCTAACTTTTTGCGGAGGTAGGTACACCCAAGGCGTATGTGGCATGCGTTCAAGTTTTTCGGCCCAGAATGCTTCGGTTTGGCCGGGCGGGTCTGAGTGCGGATCGCTGATGCGGTAGTCTATTGCCGCCATGCCGGTAGTATTGGGATAGGCGAAAACCGACGCTTGCACAGGTGCGGGCCGTTGTCCGAGAACTGCTAGTCGGGCCCCTTTTGTGTGTCCGGAAAGATCGAGCAGAATATCAATGCGGTCATCGGTAATCTGTTCAATGACAGTATCATCTTTCCGGTCGAAGATGTTTCGCCATGAGGCAAAAGACTCGAAGCTTTTTTTGAACACATCCTGTTTATTATTGGAATACACGAAAAGTTCAAATTGGTTGCGGTTTATGTGGTGGCAAAGAACTAGCGCAAACCGGCCTACTGGGTGTTGGCAGAAATCAGCGGAGAGAAGGCCCACGCGGAGTGAACGATTAGCACGGAAATCGTGATTTTTGAAGCAGGCTGCTTGACCAAGCGGATTGGTGTGTTGGGCTGCCCATTCCAAGTGTAACCTAGCTAGGGTCTTTGGATCCTGATTGGAGGCGTAGTTAAGTGCCTGTAGCGCGATGCTGCCTCGGTCGGCGGTACTTTGGGCAAGTGCGATCCAGCGTCGAAACAGATGTGCACCCAAGTTGGTGTCACCGACTGAGTATGTCATACCCCAAGCGTAGTCGAATAACAGGTCGTAGTGATAGGGAGCAAGCGTATAAGCGCGATTGAAGAGATGCAATGCGTTGGTTTGGTCGCTGTCTATAGTAAGGTTGGCCATATGCCGCATTGCTTCGATGTGGCTTGGGTTTAGTTCGAGACAGCCCTTAAAGGCATCTTTAGCTTCCTTGTTTCGTCCCGAATGGTAAAGTAAATGGCCAAGGAGGTTCAGTACTTCAATGTCGTTCGACTTCGCCTTGGAAGCTTTTTCCAGAGCCTGAATGGCTGCGTCGTTGCGGTTTAGCATCGCTAGGCTACGGCCGAGCAAGATCAGAGCTTCAGCGTGTGCAGATTCCTGATCGAGACAACGTTTCGACAACTCGATTGCTTGGGAAAAATCACCGGCTTCTGCCCGTTCCTTTGCTCTGCTCAGCAGCGCTTGTGAATCCTGGTTTGGCATGTCAAAGGCTTAAGTACTGAGAATGTGCTGGAGGTTGAAGCGGCGGCCGGGGCAAATGGTCGGCTTGGGATTGATATGCCGGTGCGTGCGCACTTGGTTGTAGGGTACTCGGGTACGTTTGCGCAAAATCGAAATAAGCGCTTTTAGGCTGACACGTTGTTTGGCGGTCGGGGAAGTCTTTTCGAAGTTGCCAACGAGGCAGATGCCAATGGCAACTTCATTAAGAGCAGAACTGGAGAGGTGGCCGCCGCGAATCTGGCGTTTCCAGCGATCGCCCACATAAATCTTGCCGTCAGTGGTATTGACCCCATTGCCAATGACAAAATGGTAGGCGAGACCGTTTTCCATTCGGCGGACCCGGCGATGGTAATGTTCCATTCCTCGGATACTGTTATTGTGGTCGGCGCTATGGTGAATGACAATGTGCTTCCAGCGGTTACGCCGGATTCTCGGGCGATTAATCTCGCGCAGCGTCGAGCCGGTGATGATTGTCGATTTGGTATTGGTGGGGTCTCTAGTTAATCCAACTATGAACTTGAGCTTTATGCCAGGCTTGATGGCATCGGGATTCTCTATGCCGTTGGCCTGTGCGATGGCCCTCGCTGTAGTTTGATGTTTCTTGGCAATGGTACTTAATGAGTCTCCCTTGCGNACGGTGTAGGTAATCGTATTGGTGGTAGNNGGGATAGTCAGTTTCTGCCCGATATTCAGGCGATTTGGGTTGGTAATGCCGTTATGGGCAGCGAGAGCAGCAGTACTAAGGCCATATTTTTTGGCGATTACGCCGAGTGTCTCACCGCTCTTAACGGTGTGTGAGGCCGATTGGCCNAGTACAGAGCCAAGCCAATAAAACGCCGCTATGGCGAGTAGTTGACCGTTTTGATTGATGGCTTTCGCCAAAAACATCAGCATAAAGTGCTGTATACCTCCTTGAAGGAGCGATTGTTACGGCTTATAACGGCAGTTGGCCAGCCAATGTTTGACCGTTCGCTCGCTTGGCCGGAAAGCGCCCGCATANAAAAGAAAAATTGAGGGTTGCGTATTGCACTTAATTTGGTAATNTCNNNNCCCTTTTTTTGGNCAAAAGAGGGCTTTTGAAGCCCAATTNACCGCCGATTTAACTGCCTTTAAAACCATACCTTGAGCTTGGTCGCTTGAGGAGGCATTAACCACAACAAACCTAATCCCGTTTTTCCGCGGGACGGCTTAAACAAAAAGTTTAGCTGGTAACCAATGGAAAACATAGAATGAGTAATGTAAAAGAACTTTTGGACGCGGGCGTCCATTTTGGACACCAGACGCGCAAATGGAATCCGAAGATGCGTGATTACATCTTCGAGGCCCGAAATGGTATACATATCATCGATCTCGTTCAAACGGCGGCTCAAATCGAGGCGGCAGCCGTATTTCTCAAAGGAGTCGTAGCCAANGGTGGCAAGGTTCTCTTTGTTGGCACTAAGAAGCAGGCTCAACTCACCATCAAAGAAACGGCCGAAACCACTGGGCAGCCATATGCTTGCGAACGTTGGCTNGGCGGTATGATGACCAATCTCAAGACTATCAAGAGATCTATAGGTCGCATGGTGGAGTTGGAAAAGATGGAGACCGACGGTCGAATGGCAGAGTTTGTAAAGCAGGAGCAGTCTATGCTGCGCCGAGAACTAAATCGTCTCCACATTCGGCTAAATGGTATTCGCGATCTTGCCACCAAGCCGGATGCTATTTTTATTGTCGACATCAAGCGCGAGCATAATGCTTTGTCAGAGGCNCGACGTTTGCGTNTTCCGGTAGTCGCCATAGTCGACACAAATACAGACCCAACATTGGTCGACTACCCAATCGCTGGTAATGACGACGCCATCCGCNCTATAAAGGCGGTATTAAGTGCTGTTACACAACCGATGGTTGAGGCGCGGGCAGCCTATGAGGCAGCTTCTGCAAAAATGAAGGCGGAAGCTGATGCTAAGGCCAATAAATCTGATAGTGCACCCGATTTGCCTATAGCAGAAACTCCAATCGAATCGGCTCNTGCAGAAAAGAATGCGACCGAGCCGGCGGCTTCAGTGGAATCGGACGAAGCCAAGAACAGGGAAACCTCATCGGAAGAAACANCCGAAGCTTCGGTCAAGCCGGTGTAGTCTTGAACCGAAGCCAACCGAATTTTTTTCTTTCCGGTTAATCCAGCTGGAAGGTAATTCAGTTATAAAAAAAGATTATGGCAGAGATAACAGCAAAACTTGTCGCACAACTTCGCGGCATGACCAGCGCAGGCCTGATGGACTGCAAAAAAGCTCTCATTGAGACCAATGGCGATGTCGAAGCCGCTGTTGATGTGCTCCGCGCGCAGGGTACGATCAAGGCCGCCAAGAAGGCTGGCCGCGAGGCCAACGAGGGTGTCATCGCCCACTACATCCAGCCCGATTCTAAGGCTGGTGTGCTAGTCGAGGTCAACTGCGAGACCGATTTTGTTGCCAAGAACGAGCAGTTCTTGGAGTTCACTGGGGAATTTGCCAAACTCAAGCTGACAGAGCCAGGTACGGACTTTGAAGCATTGCGCACCGCACAGGTGGCTAAGATCGGTGAGAATATTCTGCTATCTCGTGATGCAAAGCTAGAGGTNGACGGTATTGGGTTGGTGGCTGCGTACATTCACACCGGTGCTAAGGTTGGCGTTTTACTTCAGGTTGCGGTCGGTGAAGAAGAGACCCTAGNCAACGATGAATTCAAGTCNTTGGTGAAGGATATCACNCTGCATATTGCGGCTTCCGCACCAGTGTCCGTGAGCCGGGANGAGGTGGATCCAGAGTTGGTGGCCAAGGAGAAGGCTATCGCCGAGGAACAGGCTGAAGGCAAACCNCCGCAGGCCATCGAGAACATCGTTAACGGCAAACTTAACAAATACTTCGCTACGAACTGCCTGCTTGAGCAGGGCTTCGTTAAGAACCCGGACGTAAGCATCAAGGACCATGTGGCATCCGTTAGTCAGGCATTGGGCGGCGAGATCAGCGTTGTTAAGTTTCTTCGCTTTCAAGTCGGCGAGAGCTTCTAAAAGCCAACTCCAATGAATTACNNAGGCGGGAGTCGATTTTGACTCCCGTNTTTTTTGAAACCGTGCGATTGATCAAGCAAGGAAAATGGGTTTCATCGTCAGGGTTATTTGACTANCTTNCCGCTAGAAAATGAACGAGACAAATACATTGGAAAAAGCCGTTNCGGATAACGAGACNATTCAGAATNTGCGTAACCTACTGGATGNGCTGATGGGATTATTNGAGGGATACGGTATAGAAACTGGCTGGGCTGTTTTATTAGTGAATGTGGTGGGAGCAGGNTTGCTCGTGTTTCTAAGTTGGTTGGCTTATCTGCTTACTAAGCGGGTTGTATTGAGGGTTATCCGGTTCCTTGCTACGAAGTCGAGCTTCGACTGGGACAATGTTCTAATTCAGCAGAAGGTGTTTGCCCGCCTCTCCAATTTAGTTCCCGCGCTCGTTGTACACGTTTTGGCNCCGGTGGTTTTCGAGGGCTTGCAGAGTTTGGTAGGATTTGTGCAAGGCTTGGCTAAAGTTTACCTTGTGGTGGTACTTTTATTCACCCTGCAGGCATTGCTTAATGGCCTGATTGCGATATATCAACAGTACGACATCTCGAAACGTATTCCGATTAAGGGTCTCATGCAGGCGGTGATGCTGGTGGCATGTTTTTTTGGCGGTATTTTCATTATTTCGATCGTTATGGGCCGCGAAGTTGGCACTCTTATGGCTGGGCTGGGTGCGATGGTCATGGGTTTTCTGTTTGTGTTTAAGGACGCGATCATGGGACTGGTTGCCGGCATCCAACTTGCTAGCAATGACACCGTGCGTAAGGGCGATTGGATCGAGATGAAGCCGCATNGTATTGACGGCGACGTGATCGACGTGTCACTAACNACGGTGAAGGTGCAGAATTTTGACAAAACCATTGTTAGTATTCCTGCTTCGAGATTGATCACCGAGTCTTGCCGTAACTGGCGCGGTATGAAGGATTCCGGCGGGCGACGGATCAAGCGTTCTATCCGGATTGATATGCGTTCTATCCGGTTCGCAGACGAGGGGCTTCTTACAAAGTTTCAGAGGTTCGACCTGTTGAAGGATTATTTGCAATCCAAGCTCAATGAGGTTGATACTCACAACCAGACTGCCAATGCCGACTTGTCGGAATTGGTCAATGGCCGGCGTCTAACCAATATAGGTACCTTTCGCGCCTACATCATGGCATACCTGAAAAACCATCCTAAGATCCGGCAAGATCGTACGTTTCTCATCCGCCAACTAGAACCGGGTGACAACGGATTGCCGATCGAAATTTACATTTTCACCGACACAACGGTCTGGGCCGAATACGAGGCGATTCAGGCCGATGTTTTCGACCATCTGCTGGCGGTGATCCCTGAGTTCGGGCTTGCACCTTTCCAGAATTCAACTGGTAAGGAATCGGTCAGCGGTACGCTCGATGTTTCGATGGCTAATCCGTAATTGCGCTTGACGAATCATTTGTCCAAGCTGAGTCCGTGCAAACCTTGACGACGGATTGTGTTTTGTATGAGAAGGCGATTCTTGGCGAAGGGCCGGTGTGGCGGGAAGAAACGCAGGATCTAATCTGGGTGGACATTGAGAGTGCCCGTGTTTGCATCTTCAATCCTANGAGTGGTGAAAATCAAACTTGGGATGTCGGTGAAAAGCCGGGCTTTGCTGTACCNACCCAGAGGGGCGATCTGATCCTCGGTACAAGTGCCGGCTTTGTGCGGCTCGATTTGGCTAGTGGTGTTTTGTCACCGATTATCGATCCGGAGCAGGATTTGCCAAATAATCGTTTCAACGACGGAAAGGTCGACCATGAAGGACGGCTTTGGGCTGGCACAATGGATATGGATGAGTTGCCGAACGCCGGCAGTTTTTATCAGCTCAACCGGAACCTTTCAGTCGACAAGTTGTTCGACCAGATTAGCATCTCCAACGGTCTGGCTTGGNCACCCGATCAAAAATCCTTTTACTACATTGACTCGCCGACTCGCCGAGTGGATGTCTTTGATTGCGATATGACCATCGGCACNGTAGCGAATCGGCGAATATCATTCGAGTTGCCGGACGGCATGGGTTATCCTGATGGNATGTGTATCGACAACGAGGGTATGCTCTGGGTGGCGCTGTGGCAGGGCTGGGGTGTCGCGCGATTCGCACCGGATGGGACTATTTTGGCCAAGGTGGAGGTGCCGGTCGAGTGCGTGACATCCTGNTGTTTCGGCGGTGAAAACTGGGATGAACTGTATATCACCACTTCCAGCCGAGATCTTGACGATGCGGGGAGGGTTGCGCAGCCGCTTGCCGGAGGGTTATTTCGTTGTCAAACGGGTGTTGGAGGCCCTCCAACAAACCTATTTCTTGGTTAGTCAGTGANACTTTCGCTGATAATACGGCGATAGGTTTTTTCAGCGTGATCGTATGTCGCGTTAAAGTCGGCTATTTCGTCTGTTCCCATAAATCGGCGTTTTTGGGAGCGGCATTTTTTTACTCCTTCAAGGCACCACTGAGCACTGCGTTTGGAGGCACGGATCGGTTTGCTGTCGACAAGTACGAATACTGGGTTTGTGTGAGATGAGGGAAGGATTCGAAGTGCTACCCAACTGCTAAACTCAATCGGAACTTCAAAAGCAATGTCTCTCAGTTGACCATCGGCTACGATTTCTTGTTTCGCTATCGGATAGCCGTTTACGATTACCTCTACCGGAACTTTGCGAGTTTCTGCGATCCTAGCCCGTTCAATGTGCCAGTATGGTTTTTGATCATAGCTTCTGTTGGCCAAGCCGTGGATTGGTTCAGTTTTTAGCNGGGCGGCAACTTTGGCCGAGACCAGCACGGTGTCTGCCTTGGCCAAGCGCAGTTCNCTGTCGTTTNCGCCCATCTGNACGTCNTTGACTTGGAAGTCAATCAGGTGGCTTCGCCCGTCGCCAACGTAGTTGCGGCCAGCCCTTATGCCTTCGCACCAGTCGTTGTAAGTTAGTTGGCCGTCNAGTTTAACGTAAGATCGTCCAAGGCCTACTCGTTCACCATAGATGCATGGNAAATCGGTCTCGCCACTAATGCGTGTGCGGAATCCACAGTTTAGAGTATGATACCATATNTTNAGTTCCCATACATAAGGTGTGTCCACCATCGAGAGGAAATCNACGGCTGGCACTGGCTTGCCNTTCGNACCGGGNACNATGTGGGTAACATCAGCTATATATTCGTTGGCTCCTATGCCGTCGAAGGGTGGCACTTCATAGGTTGGTAGTTTCGAATCACTTTGCTTGAGCCCCCAACCGCTATGTGCTGGGCCCACAAGAGCGCCCTGCCGCTTGGCCCAGCGCAGTGTGTTAAGGCATAATTTNGGCCAGTGATGCTTGGAGTTGCCGCCGGGNAACATCTGTTCGCGTAGGCGCAACAGGCACAGGTGACCGGATTGGTGCGATCCGAAGCCGGAAACTTCGANGTCGTATCGTAGTAGGTATGGAAACTGGGAAACNTCATCGTCTTTTCCAGTGAAGAACTGTTTTTGATAATCGAAACATGGCCCCCAAGTCAGGTTCGCTCCAACCTTTAGATCCTCGCCGAGACAATGGCGCATCATGTCAGGNGCATGGACACCTTCGGTGGGATTGGTGTAGTGGGCGCATCCGGCGGCGTGAATGTGATGATCTCCTGACCACCAGCCCATTAGCGCTGGGTCGATCCAGCGTTTTACCTTGAANGTTTCGAACTCATCTGAATCATTTATGGTGACCGTACGGGTTTGCGGCAGTGANTCTGGGCCGCGGTAAAAAAGAACGGTGTAGGTGCCATTTGGTAGTTTAANATATTCGCCGTCAGCACGATAAATCTGGGGGTGGAAATGAAAGTCTGGGGCAAGTCTTTTTGTCTGCGACGGATAAACTCGCCCAAANCGGTCGCGAATTTCAAATCCGGCCGTCGTCGGTTTGTTGTTTTCATCGAGTACCTTTAGGCGGAGAGANTGTGCCGGCTGGCATTCGAAAAGNAAGNTGACTTCGTTGCGNAACCCGAGATCCTGTGTCCCTTGGCCCACGTCAAAGCTTAGCTTGGCGTCGCGCTTTCCTGCGTCGCGGCTGTAAAGTTGTACGATACGATACTCCAAAGCCAGGCCGCTAAGGGTTTTGGTAAGTGGTTGCGTATTGTACACGGCCAATCCAAGCCAACGATCAACGAGTTGGCTCTTTGTGGATCCTGCATGAGGAAAGGCATTCGGGCTGTTGGCGCGAATTTCAGCTGTTACTCCAGCTTGGTTGCGGACCTTGATGAGGAAGTTGCGCCAGCCTTGTTCAACCAGTTCATATTTCACAGGGCCTGCATTGACTTTGACTCTCGACTCTGGATTGATTTGGACATCAACAAGGCACTGGGCGTCGAGAATATCCTGAATTTCGGCGACAGCTTCAGTTGCATCCGCTTGGGCAAAAGCTTGGATGAGCTGTTTCTTGACGTCGGCTGAGAACGGCTCGCCCAAATAATCCTTAGCTTGAATGAGGCGCTGGATTTGAGACTTCAATGGTTGAAAATCCACATCGTGGACTACAGGAAGTGATTCTGCCTGTGCTACTTGGGTGCTGAGAAAAACGCCAAGAACACCGATTTGTCGTGAAAAAAATGAGGTTCGCATGGTTTCTGCTTGGGTGAAAGATGGCCAATATGAGGTGTTTTTTGAACAAAACAAGTGAAAATAGGCTGATTTTGTTATGAATAAAAAAGAACAAAAATTTTTATTTTTCGGGTTGACACTTGCCGAAACCGTGTTGAAATTGCTCCAGCCGTTTGCGGCAGAAGACTTTAACAACTAAAGCATGAAAAAGAACACACGTTTATTTGTTGGCTTGGCTCTTGCAGTTTCTTTTGGAATAAGTACTGCAACAGCTGAAGTAGACAAGAAAGCAATCAAGGCTGCCTTCGAAAAAGCGCCAGGTGCGGAAATCGCTTATATTGCCAACACATTGGTATCAAATGCTGAAAAGCTTGATAAGGCAGAGACAGCAATGGAAGTACTGAGGGCGGCTGTTTCAAAGAAACCGTCAACTTGCGTATCAGTAGTGAGTTTCATTTGTGCATTGGTACCCGATTCTGCGGATAAACTAGCAGCCGAGGCGGTTAAACTGACTCCTCAATACACAAAAGATATTGCTCGGGCAGCTGCCAAATCTGCACCTGCAAAAAGTGGGAAGATCACTGTCGCCATTCTTAAAGTAACCAAGGCTACTAAACATCAGATGGTC
Organism: Verrucomicrobiales bacterium; assembly: GCA_002721375.1. GTDB lineage: Bacteria > Verrucomicrobiota > Verrucomicrobiia > Limisphaerales > UBA1096 > UBA1096. The sequence continues at coordinate 53,952 of PBKH01000009.1, read as the reverse complement.
TACAACACGGTTGTGGCTGCAGTGCCATCGTTGTTCCGGTCGGTGAACCAAGCTGTGCTCGCAGGGGGAAGTTCTGATTCAAAGGGTGTTATTTCCACTGTAAGTTCTCCTATTGCTGCATTGGGAGCTGACGGGTCGGTGGCTGATTCCAGCGTTACTTTCCCTACGTCTGCTCCGACTCCAGTAACTGCTTCACCAGGTCTTGATCCTGCGCGTTATAACGCTCCCTGATCGCAATTCTTAAAACGTTTTACTATAGCCCGCTTAACTGCGGGCTTTTTTTGTGTTAATCATTGCATGTGAATCTATGCCGAACACTTCAACTGACCTGATCATTCTTGATTCTCAAGATAACGTGGCCACTTTATGTCGTACGCTCAAAAGTGGAACTAAAGCGTTAGCAGATCATGGTTATGTTGACTTGAGGCAAACTGTTCCTGGAGGACATAAGGTCTCCCTAAAGCCTGTGGCTTCCGGCGGTAAGTTAATTAAATATGGTCAGATAATTGGATTTGCAAAGACCAACATAGAGCCGGGCGAGTGGGTGCATACTCATAATGTCGAATTAAAGGAGGTTAGCAGGGATTATAATTATTGTGAAAAACCATCTGACTTGCCGAAACTGGAATGTGAGCAGAATACCTTTAGCGGTTACGCTCGGCCAGGCGGTCGGGTCGGTACTCGAAATTATCTAGGTGTTATATCAAGTGTGAACTGTTCTGCTTCGGTTGCTCGGTATGTGGCTGACCACTTCCGGTTCACCGATCTGAAGGGCAATTTTCCCAATGTGGATGGTGTGGTTGCGTTCACCCATAAGGGTGGTTGCAGTTACGATCCAAAACATGGTCATGAGGTATTGCAACGTGTCATTGCGGGGATGGCGCGACATCCAAACATAGGGGGCTATGTACTGGTCGGGTTGGGCTGCGAGGTGAATCAGGTTCCCAGTTTAGTGGAAAAGTATGAACTCGATCTTTTGAAGGATGGAGAACAGCCCCCTTTGTTCTTGACCATTCAGCAAACTGGCGGTGTTCGGAAAACCGTCGAGTCAGCGGTTAAGGCAATAGAAAAAATGCTACCCACGGTCAATGATCAAAAGCGAACGTCACAATCGGTTTCCAAACTCACACTTGCGATGAACTGTGGTGGCTCAGATGCTAACAGTGGCATCACGGCAAATCCCGCACTTGGAATTGCATCGGATGAACTTGTGCGTCAGGGCGCGGCATCCGTTTTTGGTGAGACAACCGAGATATACGGTGCAGAACATTTACTCACCTGCCGTGCTATAACGCGCGAAGTTGGTGAGAAACTGGTCTCCCAAGTTCGTTGGTGGGAGAAACACACCGCAATGTTCGGCTCGACCATCGATAACAACCCTTCACCGGGCAACAAGGAAGGTGGCTTAACCACGATATTTGAGAAGAGTCTTGGTGCGGTGGCCAAGGCGGGTAAGGCGCCACTGTCGGCTGTTTACGATTATGCCGAGCCGATCGAGTCTAGAGGTTTGTGCTTTATGGACACCCCTGGCAATGATCCGGTAAGTATGACAGGGCTCATCAGCGGTGGCTGCAATGTCGGTGTTTTCACCACTGGGCGTGGTAGTGTTTATGGCTGCAAGCCTTCGCCTTGTATCAAGGTTGCAACGAACACCCCAATGTACAACTGGATGGAGGAAGACATGGATATAAATGCCGGCAAAATTCTGGAGGGCACCGAGTCAGTTGCGGACGTGGGTAGGCGGATTTACGATAAGATTTTAGCCGTCGCAGGGGGTGAAAAAACCAAGAGCGAACAGGTTGGTATGGGTGACGAGGAGTTTGCCCCTTGGATGCTGGGTCCAACACTTTAATCAATGGACATTGTAAATATAGATCAGGCCGAACCGTTTCGAACCAAGGATGGTTCGGAGATTCGGGAATTGCTGGCGCATCGCAATTCAATCATTCGCAATCAAAGCCTAGCTGAGGCACGTATCGCAGTAGGCGGCGCGACGATGGAGCATTATCATCCACGGGCAGAGGAGATATACTACATCACTCATGGCATGGGGCGGATTAAGCTAGGCCAACTAGAGCGCGACGTGCGGCCCGGCGATGCTATTGCGATTCCGTCTGGTCAAGCGCACAAACTCTGGAATACCGGGCACGAGCCGCTGCGTCTGATATGCTCCTGCGCGCCAGGCTATGAGCATGACGATACGGTCCTCACTGAGCTGGGTGAAGCTTGAAAGATTGCTCTAGCTGGGTTTTGACCTCACAGTGGGCTTGGCTAGGGCCAAGGTAATGTACCAACCTTCGACTGTTCGACTTTTCATCAAGCCGTTTTGCGGCTGGTGTGCCGATGCGATGGAGTGGCTCGACCGAAACCAAATGAAATACAACACGGTTGACGTTACATCCGACTCTGCCGCTTGGGACGAGATGATTCGACTAAGCGGCCAAACTTGTGCTCCAGTGATCGAGGTCGACGGAGAGATATTGGCTGATTTTGGGGTAGACGAGTTGGCCCGTTTTTGGGAGGAACTCGGTTGACGATTTAGCAAAGCATGTCTGACGCATTACCTATTCAGCAGCGAAAACGCATTCCCGAGTGGCTTCGGGTGAAACTGCCTAGTAGCAGTGCCTTCACACGAACGCGTAGTCTACTGGAGGAGTTGAATCTGCACACTGTCTGTGAAAGTGCCAAGTGTCCTAATCACTGGGAATGCTGGAGCAAGGGCACGGCTACATTCATGATAGCTGGAGATCGGTGTACACGTGCTTGCGGTTTTTGCGCGGTTAATACTGCCAAGCCGCTGCCACTTGAGAGTTCCGAGCCGGAACGCGTTGCTGAGGCGACGTTCCGATTGAGGCTAGGTCACGTTGTGATTACTGCCGTGGCTCGGGACGACCTTGCCGACGGAGGAGCTGCTCATTTTCAAGCAACGATCAATGCCGTTCGGAGTCGAAATCCGGGTATCATTATCGAGGTGCTCGTTCCAGATTTCCTCGAAAAAGATGATGCGCTGCAAATGGTCCTTGATGCCAAGCCGGAAATTTTCAACCATAATCTTGAGACGGTGCGTCGGTTGACGCCTTCCGTGCGTTCTCGTGCCCTTTATGAACGGTCACTCGAGGTGTTGCGCAAGGCTAGGGAGCGTGGCGTCGGTTATCTTTATACAAAGTCTGGCTTAATGCTTGGCCTAGGCGAGACTGAAGATGAGTTACTGGAGGCGATGGAGGATTTGCGTTTGGTAAAATGCGACATTCTTACATTGGGCCAATATATGCAGCCTAGCCCATGCCACTTGCCTGTTGTTGAGTATGTGACACCCGCCAAGTTCGATGAATACGGTGCCTTGGCTTTTAATATGGGCTTCCGCCACGTGGCAAGCGGGCCGATGGTGCGTAGTTCGTATCATGCAGACGAGTTTCAGTTGACGTCTAGGGATTGAGTTTTTGATGGCGCGAAGAAAAATATTTTTAAGTTCGCGTTCCAATTTCAAACTTGGCGCAGTCGTGTTGCCAAAGACATCATGGGTGATTCTGGTTTTAGCGGCGTATCTTCTGTCCGCTAAGCCAACCTGCGCGCTTGGTCAGGATGGTGCTAGCACAGGTCGGTTCCGTATTGCAGAAAAATCGGCTGACAGTCGGCGAATTTCTATCCTTACCGGTACCGAGGCGGTGTTTCAGGCCGATGGCATGCTGGCCTTGACTGATCCACGATTAGTCACGGTTACGGCCGATGGCAAGACCAACCTTGTATTCATTGCTAGCGAATGTCTATTCGATCAGGATAAAAAAACTATTCGCTCACCCGGGGCACTTTCACTCACTACGGGTGATGGCCAGATGCAGCTCAAGGGCGTTGGTTTTTCCGGGAACTTGGTCGGGCCGACTTTATCCGTATCAAGTAACATTGAGGCTAATCTGGACAAAGGCCTCACTCGTAGTCCGCTTGGGCAAACGCAAAAAATTAAAGAGTCCTCAAACAGTTTGGATCCGCTTCAAATCACATCTCAACGGTTTTACCTAGAGCCGGGTAGGGTGGTTTTTAGCGGGATGGTTTCAGTGAGCAATAATGACNAAAAGCTGAGCAGTGACTCGATTNCGGTTGGGATGAGAGGCAACGAATGGGAGATGCAGAACATTCGCGCAATCGGCAGCGTCGTTTTACAGGCNGATCGAATCAAAACTACCAGCGAGCAGGCTGAATATGATCTGGCCGCCGAGTTGATTGTATTTAAGGGTAACCCACGTTGGACTATCGGCAAGCGTTCTGGTTTTGCCAACTTGCTGATGATCCACCTCGAGTCGCAATCCGTGAATGCCGAAGGCGATGTTGTAATGGAACTTCCGGCGGACTCGGCTTTGGAGGGTGGGCTGTTGGACTTCACTACGTTTCGAGACGATACTACTGTCGAACACCCTGTTGAGATCCGTTCCAATGTTTTTTTGTTCCAGTCCGCGACTCAGGTGAAAACCGGTTTTGCTAGGTATATCGGTTCGGTTCGGTTGGCCCGAGGCGAAAGCCAACTAAATTGCAGTTTCCTGAATGTGCGCCTAGCCAAGGGGAGCAGAGGTGTCGTCGAATCGATTAATGCTGCTGTCGGTGTTCGGCTTGTACAAGGTAAAGATCATCTCAAGGCACAGACAGCTTCATATGACTTGGTTCAGAACAAGATTTGGTTCCGAGGTGAACCCATTTGGAACTGGGGTATGCAACGAGGTCAGGCGCGTTTAGTTGAGTTGTCTCCGACCGATGGCTTGTTCCGTGCGATAGGAAAAGTACGGATGCAGTTACCGAGACCCGAGGGAGACGGGAATTTCTTGTTACCTGCCAAGAGAAAACCGGTGGAAAATTCGGAATATGTCGGCGAGCCACTTTGGGCCTTTTGCGATTCATTTGAGTACAAACGGGCATCGGAGGCTAATAGGCTGGACGAGGCTAGTTTTAATGGAAACGTTGTTTTGACCGACAACGATGGGTTGCGAGTGCAGGCGAATCAGGTGTCGACTAGAATCGACTCAGGTGTGGCTGGTNTGGTATTGCTAGATGCAACCGGCGGCTTGGTCGCTACATCGACGGGCGAAAACGCATTGCAGTATACAGGCGACAGGCTCGTATACTCNGCATCGAAGCAGACCGTGCGACTGACCGGTAAGCCAAGTGTAGGGATCCGGGCACAGCGCGATGGTTTGGAGTGGTTTGCGCTTGGTCAAGCGGCATTTTATAACCTTGGCACCGGTTGGCTACGTATGAACGGTGACCCAGTATTGAAAACTGTCGAGGGCAAGTTGAGCGGCCGGGAGATCGTATTCAATCCACAAAGCAAGCAAATCAAGGCTATCGGCCGCTGGAAGATGGTGTTTAATCCGAAAACTTTTGCCAAAATGCGAGAGCGAAATAAAAAAGAGGAAGAAAAGAGACCGTGAATTTGCTTGAGGCGACCGNCTTGGCCAAGGAATACAAAAAACGGCGCGTGGTAAACGGTGTAACGATCAACGTANCACCTGGNGAGATTGTNGGCTTNCTCGGTCCGAATGGNGCAGGTAAGACGACCTNTTTTAACATGATTGTNGGGNTGGTTAGGCCGGATGAGGGAGAGGTGNTGTTCGAGGGCAAGTCGATCGGTNCTCTGCCGATGCACCAGCGTGCTAGGAAGGGCATCGGCTATCTGACNCAGGAGCCATCGGTATTCCGCAAGCTTACGGTCGAGCAGAATATCTTGGCGATCCTAGAGACCTGCACTTCCGATAAATTAGAACAGAAGGCTCGGCTCAAATCGCTACTTGAAGAACTTGACTTGACCACACTTGCCAAAAACAAGGCTTACACTCTTAGCGGCGGGGAGAAACGGCGCTTAGAGATTACAAGAGCTTTGGTGACCAGCCCTAGGATGCTGCTGCTTGACGAGCCGTTCAGCGGAATCGATCCTATTGCTGTGTATGAGGTGCAGAAAATATTGCGCCAGCTTAGTGAGCGGCGGATGGGGATCCTAATTACCGACCACAATGTCCGCGAGACGCTTAAGCTTGTAGACCGTGCCTACATTATACATAAGGGCGATGTTCGGTGTGAAGGCGAGGCGGAATTTCTCGTGAACGATCCAACGGCAAGGGAGATTTACCTTGGCCCTGATTTCAATCTTTAGTATGGCGATCAAAAAAAAACCGAAGCGGGATAAGATCACGACTGAGCGTTTTTTCAGCGAACAGGCCGAACACCTGAAGATGAGGCTGATTGCTGGCGAGAGCGGTCTAGGCCGGACAATCATCGAACCAACGGTTAATCGCCCAAGCCTCGCCCTGGCCGGATTTACTAAGTACATTGCATACAAGCGCATACAGGTGATTGGCAATGCAGAGGCGTATTATCTTAAGTCGTTGCCTGTTCAGCAGCGTGTAAAGAGTTACCGGAACCTATGCTCTTATAAGATCCCTTGCATTGTGTTTACGCGTAATTTACCGATCGATCGCGAACTTAAATCGATTGCAAACCAACTGGGTGTGCCAATTATTCAAACACCGATGGTGACAATGCGGTTTGTTAACGTGGCTACGATCGAACTCGATCTATTGTTCGCACCCCGGGACACACTCATCGGTAGCATGGTGGACGTTCACGGGATCGGTGTGCTTATCCGGGGCGAAAGCGGTATCGGCAAGAGTGAGACCGTGCTCGAATTGATCGAGAGAGGGTATAGTTTAGTCGCGGACGACATAACCCGAGTGACCTTGTTGGACGGGCGAGAAATCATTGGTACTAGCTCTGAACTTTCTCGCTACCACATGGAGGTACGTGGTATCGGGATTATAAACGTAGCGGCTATGTTTGGCGCAAAGAGTATACGTGCCGAGAAGCGTCTTGATCTGGTTGTTTCCCTCAAGGCTTGGAATGAGGTCAAGAACATCGATCGCCTTGGCCTTGATGAAGATCACATAAAAATTCTTGGCATTAAGGTCAGGCATGTAAGCATTCCGGTTCGCACCGGGCGAAATCTGGCCCGATTGATTGAGGTTGCCGCCCTCAACGCTAAACTAAGTGTCGCCGGTTACAATCCAGCCCGCGAACTGAACGACCGGTTGATAGCAACTATGACCTCTTCTAAATCATGAGGAATCAGTATGGATGATAAAAGAAAACAGGACGAATCCAGAGAGAAAGACACTTGGGTGCCAAAGAATCTCTTGCGGGAGATGAAATCTTTTGCCGATAACGAAGGTAAACAGATGGTTGGTTTCATGCGAAGTGCCATTAGAAATGTTGTTAATACGGACGATTTATCAACGGCCCCGGAACAAGAGGAAGACAACAGGGGTTGGACTTTGCCTGCTCGATTGACTGAACTACTCGAAGCCGCTGCTGAGGCTACAGGCAAAACTCCGGCGCAGTTGATGGCGGCCTGTGTTTCTCATTCTCTCGAGATCGTGCTTCTTGAAGAGGAGGCCAAACGGTCTGCTGCTAAGTCTAAACTCGATCAACTGAAGCAGGGCGACGACTGATCAGCACTCAACCAGGAGCACTTCCACCAGATCCCCTTTGGCTAAGCTGGAATTCTGAGGCAGATCCACTAATCCGTTTGCCATGGCTAGACTACTTAGCATGTGGGAACGCTGGCCACCGGCACTTTTCACTATCCCATCCATATCGAGTGTCACCCGTATGAAATGCCGCCTATCTCCCCGGTTGACTAGTTTCTCCTCCAACCGCCCTATTCTCTTCGTCAAATGTAGGTCAGATGCACCCTGCATCTTCAACAGGACGGGCCGAACTAGGAGTAGATATGTGACAAGTGCTGAGACTGGGTTACCAGGCAGTCCGAACACAGACTTACCATCGACTTGACCTAGTACGAATGGCTTACCTGGCTTGACGGCAATTTTCCAGAAATTAAGTGAGCCTCCTAGCCGCCCGATTGCCGGCTTAACATGGTCATGGTCACCCACCGACACTCCACCAGAGGTAAGTACCACATCGTTTTCTGCGAACGCCTTTTTCATTGCGGCTGTCGTTGCCTCGAGTGAATCTGGTACGATGGGGTATGCGTTGGGTATTCCATTTGCCTTGGTGACGAGCGAACACAGCATGGATCGGTTACTTTCGTAAATCTCACCGGCTTGTAATTCATTTGTGGTTTCAACTAATTCGCTTCCAGTTGCTACGAGTCCAACCTTTGGTCTTATGCCTACTTCAATCGATCCATGGCCTGTTGCGGCAAGAAGTCCGATTGTGCCGGTTGTCAGTCGTTTTCCCGTAGTAACTACCCGATCGTTTTCACGGATATCCTCCCCCTTGAACCGTATGTTCTTCCATGGTTTGATCGGTTTACTAAAGCGGATATTTCTGTCATCATTCGGATCGTTGCTACAATCTTCCTGCATAATTACGGCATCGGCGTTGGTCGGTATGGGAGAACCGGTAAATAGCCTTATGCAAGTTCCAGCTTCAATCGATTGGGTCGGATGGTTCCCGGCAGGAATTATGCCAATACATTTCAATTCGGCTGGTGACTCGGGCGAAGCACCGTACAGGTCGCGAATTCGAACGGCATAGCCATCCATTGCGGAGTTGTCAAAACTTGGAAGCGACACTTTTGCGTTCACTGTTGCTGCGGTAAAACGGCCTGTGGCATTTCCCAGTGAAACTGTCTCGCTACCTTGAAATGTAGCTGTGGCAAGTGATCGTTCAACGGCTTCCTCTAGCGACAACATCGAAAGGGAGTGTTGTCGTTAAAAGGAAGGGAATCAAACTTACTTGGCACAATTCTCAGGATAGGCTGGTTTGTGCAGGCGGCAGATGTTAGTTGTCGTCACGCCTTGGTAGTCGGTGTGAATAAAGCTGACCATTCAGGACGAATTGATGAACTGTTTGGTTCGATTGCTAAGAGGTACGATCTAGTAAATGATCTACAGAGCCTTGGCCTACATCGACTATGGAAACGTCGCCTGGTTGCGTTGTCTGAATTTCAGCAAGGGGAAATTGGTCTGGATCTGTGCTGTGGTACGGGCGATCTCGCTGAGCGTCTTGCCACACAAGGTGGCTGGTTGGTCGGTATCGACAGGAGCGAACCTATGTTGGGGCAAGCCGTCGATCGCTTGGCTAAGCAGGGTGAAAATCGAGTCCACCTAGTCCAATCAGACGCCCTGAGTCTGCCGCTTGGGGACGACACAGTGGATCTTGTTACAATTGGTTATGGGCTGAGGAATCTTGCCAGCGTTAAAGATGGCCTCCGTGAGATCTTTCGTGTCTTGAAACCGCGGGGACGACTTCTAATACTCGATTTCGGGAAGCCAACAAATCGCGTCATTCGGGGGCTATATTATTTATATCTTGCAGTAATGTTGCCATTGTTTGGCTGGCTGTGCTGCAGAAATGCATCAGCTTATGCTTATATCTTGAAATCTTTAAAAAACTATNCTGCTCAAGCNGGTGTGCTCGCCGTCTTACACGAACTAGGTTGTCATTCNGTGGAGGTTATAGAGATAATGGCGGGAACCATGAGTATTCATCGNGTTATCAAGTAGGATAATAGTCGTCAAAATCGAATAGGCAAAAACAATATAATTACTCTTGTCAATTGGTTATACTGCTGTAACGTCTCCCTTTGCACCAAATTAACGGTGTGTTATGATATATAATATATATGAGTAAGGATACAGTTCAGCTATACCGACGGGCTCGTGCAGCTTTGCAGTCAGAACAGGATGCATTGTCTAAGACACTGGCTAAAGCACAAGCAGCTGCCGCTGACGCAGAAAAGAGATTGTCAGAAATTGAGGCGGCTTTGGGTGATGTCGCATCTGCGAAGCCTAAGCGTCGCGGTCGAAAGCCAGGGAAAGCCGTGGCCAAGCGAGGCCGTCCTGCAATGAAAAAGGCGGTAAAGAAACGGAAAGCGACGAGGAAGAAAGTTGCTAAAAAAGCCGTCACGAAAACAGCGAGAAAGATTACTAAAAAAGCGGTCAATAAAATCGTCACTAAAAAAGTAAAACAAACCGCTAAAAAAACCTCAGGTAAGGCACCAAAAAAGCCTTCTCTCAAGGATATTGCTCTTCAGTTGACCAAGAACAAGGCCCTAACCGCAGGAGAAATTCTTGAGGCAGCGAAGAAAGCCGGACACAAAACAAGTGGCAAGAACCCGATTAACGGACTACGAGTGATGTTGTATAACAACGTGAAGAAAAAAGTCTTTAAGAACAAAGAGGGCAAGTTTTCACCGGCTTGATTACATTCATCACCGAACCAAATCTACTGAATATAATGGCGGGCTTGTAGGATTTTCGGTTCAAGTATATATATCATTTCCCAGCGGGACGACCGCTGGGATTTTTCTTTTTAAATGTTAGCCAAGCGAGTTATTCCATGTCTAGACGTACACGGCGGCGCCGTGACGCGTGGGGTGCAATTTGGTCGTGCGGAGACAGGTGGCCTGCGCAACGTTGGCGACCCAGTTGAGTTGGCCGTTAGGTATGATGAGCAGGGTGCGGACGAAATGGTGTTTTTTGACATCACTGCCAGCGCGCACGGCCGTGANACAATGGTGGGTGTTGTGGAGCGGGTGGCCAGCCGCTGCTTCATGCCTCTAACCGTAGGCGGAGGCATTCGCTCGGTGGAGGAGATGGGTGTTATGCTTAAGGCTGGCGCGGATAAGATCAGTATTAACAGCGCCGCTTTGGCAAGGCCGAAGTTGATTTGTGAAGGGTCGGAAAAATTCGGCAGCCAGTGCATAGTTGTCTCGGTTGATGCTAAGAAAACGGGTGATGGTTTGTGGAGCGTTTTTTCGCACGGGGGTCGCAAGGAAACNGGTCGTGATGCCNTTGAGTGGTCTGTGNGAGCCGTAGAACTTGGAGCGGGNGAGATCGTGCTCAATAGCATCGATGCCGATGGTACAAAAGCTGGCTATGATCTAGAGATCACACGGCGTATCAGTGAGTCTGTGGAAGTGCCGGTGGNCGCCAGCGGTGGCGCAGGATGTTTAGAGCACATGGCTGAGGTGCTGNGAGACGGTAGGGCTGATGCTGTACTGGCGGCAAGTGTGTTTCACTTTGGCGAATATAGTGTTTCGGATGTGAAGGCGTTTATGCAGCAGGAAGGCATCCCTGTTCGTACAATTTAATCATGCTATATGAGGTTTATTGAAAAACTAAAGTTCAACGGGGAAGGTTTGATTCCTGCCATTATCCAAGAAGAGGGCACCGGCCGTATACTAATGATGGCGTGGATGAATGAAGCTTCCATTATGTCAACTGTAGAGACNGGTAGNACACATTTCTGGAGTCGTAGTCGAAAGAAGTACTGGATGAAAGGTGAGTCTAGCGGCCATGTACAGGAGGTCCGTGATATTGCTTTCGACTGTGATGGTGATACTTTATTGATTCAAGTCGCGCAGCACGGGGCAGCATGTCATGAGGGTTATAAATCCTGTTTTTTTCGTTCGATTCGGGATGGCNGGGACTCGGCNATCACTGAGGAACGGCTGGTCAATCCAGATGACGTATACTCATGACCTGCCTTGGGACAAGTATTCGGTGTCTATTGTGTTCGCGTTCTGGAATGGGCGCTGATTAGATTGTCTGACTCATGGAGTTTTGCAGTCCAACCCAGGAGGAATTCTGTCGATTAGCCCAGAAGGGTAATTTGATTCCTGTCACGCGGCGGCTTTTGGCTGATCAGGAAACACCGCTAACAGCTTACCGGAAACTTCGTGACCGCGGGGAGTCGTTCTTGTTTGAGTCAGTAGAGGGTGGTGAGCATTTGGGCCGCTACTCGTTTGTGGGTTGCAACCCGCGTGGGATGATCCGCCAAAAAGGCAACTTGGTAGAGTGGATTGAGGGTGGNGAGGTGCGCGAGACATACACGGTTGTTGGCCGTGCTGGGGGTCAGGCAAAAGGGGAGGTGTGCGATGGCCTTGAAGTTGTAGAGAAAGTTTTGGCCAATTATAAGCCGGTTACAGTTGACGGGCTGCCGCGGTTTACTGGGGGTGCGCTTGGTTTTGTCGGCCATGAGTTTATTCATGACATTGAGCCGGTNATTCCACGTCCACCGGAGGACGAGTTGGATACGCCAACGATCTGCTTGGTTATNGCTGATCAGTTGCTTGTATTTGACCGGGTGGCGCAGACCCTCACGATCATTGTCAATGGTATCATCGATCCTGGAGACTCGGCATCANAGGTGTATGAGCGTGCTGCTGANGAGGTTGCTCGAATTGTTGCATTGCTTGAGCAACCGATCGAATATAAGCCGATTTCGTTTCCTGCGGAGCTACCCGAAAAGGCGTTTCAATCAAACCAACAGAAGGATCAATTTCTGAAAAACGTAGCCCGTGCTAAGGAGTATATTCATGCAGGTGACATCATTCAGGTCGTTGGCTCTCAACGTTTTTCTGCTCCATTGGATGCGTCCCCACTTGATGTGTATAGAGCGGTGCGCTCAATAAATCCATCGCCGTATATGTTTCTACTGGAGTTCGAGGGNTACTCGCTAGTGGGNGCCTCGCCGGAGATTCATGTGCGCTGTGAAGAGAGGCGGGTCGAGATACGTCCGATTGCTGGTACACGGCCGCGTGGGGGGAATGCGAACGATGACCGTGCACTTGAAAGGGAACTGCTTGCTGACCCAAAAGAGCGTGCCGAGCACGTGATGCTTGTGGATCTAGCGAGGAACGACATTGGTCGTGTTTGTGACTACGGTTCAGTTAANGTTAAAGATCTGATGATCATCGAGCGCTACAGTCACGTGATGCATATTGTTTCGCAGGTAGAAGGTGATCTTGCCGTAGGGAAAACGCCGTACGATCTGATCCGTGCAACATTTCCGGCAGGAACGCTTTCGGGTGCGCCAAAGATTCGGGCTATGCAAATCATCTCTGAATTTGAGCAGACGACTCGTGGNCCATATGGAGGCTGTGTCGGNTATTTTTCCTTCAACGGTAATTTGGACTGCTGCATTACCATTCGCACGGCGTTGCTTAAGGATGGAATTGCTTACGTGCAGGCAGGTGGTGGTTGGGNGGCAGACTCTATACCGGAGAACGAGTTTCAGGAAACAATCAACAAGTCAAAAGCCATGGTTAAGGCGTTGGCGNTGGCCGAGAGCATTGGTCGACNNTAGCGCTTGGCCAAGCGNTTGTTCAAATTCATGGGCCNGTGAAGAGTTCAATGTGGTGCCCGTCGGGATCGGCGACGTAGATCTGAAAGGCCCCATCGGGTCGGGTGCGNCGCGGGACGTATTCCTGACCGATGCTACTGAAATGGGCCTCCCATTCGTCTAGATTGTCTGCTCTCAGTGCGAAATGGTTGCTGCGTGGNCGGGANTGAACATCCNCATCTCGGCCCCCGATTAGGTGTAGTTCCTGAAAATCTCCGAGCCGAAACCATGCACCAGGGAAGTCAAATGCAGGTCGCTCCATTGGTTCCAGTTTTAAAATTTCTCTGTAAANCTTTTCGCTTTTATCTACATCAGTTACGTGAAGCGCTACGTGGTTTAGTTCGTAATGGGTCATGATTTGGGTTCGTTTAGCTACGGCTTGAAAAAGCGTTTGACGGTCAATCGTTGATCAATACAATCTACACCNCTGGTGGGGTCGTAGCTCAGTTGGTAGAGCACCACAATGGCATTGTGGGGGTCGCTGGTTCGAGACCAGTCGGCTCCACCATTTTCTTNCTCTTGGTTCAAGANTGTCTTAGGAAATTAACGAGGTTTTGTTGAACCATCGACTTGGGACTAATGCCTTTCCAGTTTTTTATTTCCGNGTCGGCTCCTGAATTGATTAAGTGCTTCACCACATCCTTTTGGTAGGGGGAGATGGCCAAGTGCAGTGGAGTATTNCCATCGCTATCCTGTGCGTTTANCTCCAAGCCNCTCNGGATGAGAAACTCTGTTATTGCTAGTGAGTTTTCGTTTGGATTGAGCGCTATATGATGCAGCATATTTCTTTTGTCGCTATCTTCTACGAAAATATGGACGTGCAGTGACATAAAGAGATCCAGTAGTTCCATGTTTCCCCTTGCAATGACTGCCTTAATTGGAGGCACGGCTTCCTCCGTAGTGCGGTTAATTTCACCCCCAGCTTTCCGAAGAATGCCGATGATCTTGATAAATGCCGATTCTGTCATCTTATTGTCGATTCTGCCGATGACTAGACAGGCAAGTGGGCTTAACAACGAAGCTTTGGTCAAGGAATTGACTTTAGCCTTGTTATCAAGAAGTTTTTGCACAATATCCTCGAATCCATTTTCACAGGCATGATGCAAAGGGGTATATCCATCATCATCCTGTTGATTCAGATCTGTACCTNTTGTGAGCCACTGGTTCAATTCTCTCATATTTCCAGTCATGCATGCTTCATGAATGGAAATAGGATCTTTNTTTTCGTCGATAGTTGACTCNTTATCGCTCGTTTTTGNTTCATGGATCTTTTGATCGGCGTTCCGACGCTGATCAAGAAGCAGGATTATGAATAGGACTAAAGATGCCAACAAAACTAGCAGTAGNAGNATGATGATNGTGGAATTCATCTGTAGGCTGCGGTAATATAAGTGTTGGTAGNACTATTAAGCATGTCTACGACNTNATATTGNGCGGTTAAGAATAGCGAATTTAATAGGCGCGGGAAAGGATTACCATTCGGCATCTGGAATCGCTTGTTTCCGCGATTAACCCGGGGCAGACTTTTTTCGATTAGAAAATGCATTGAATGCCGGCCAAACTGGAAATATTGGTTAAGTCACAATCTATGAAAGGTTTTTGCNTCCAATTCTTATTGGTCTTTTTTCTGGCCGGCTTGGTAAAGCAGGTAACCGCTAAGGAGGCCGGAAGAAACAGTGACGGATTGTTGGCATTATACGATTTTCGCTTGGCTACGGGCAATATCATCAAGGATCAATCTGGCACAGGGGAGGCGTTGGATTTGAAAATTGAAAACCCCAATAATGTTCGACGAACTGAGGAAGGGCTTGAAGTGTATGGCCAGACTCTAATTCGTTCCATCAAGCCGGCTTCGAAAATATCAAATGCGGTTCGTCGTTTCGGAGAAATTGCACTTGAGGCTTGGGTAAGTCCCGGTAACGAAGAGCAAGATGGACCTGCTCGGATAGTNACGATTTCGAGCAACAGTACCAATCGAAACCTNACGCTTGGGCAGGAGGGCGATCATTATGACGTTCGCTTTCGTACCAGTGAGACGAGCAGCAACGGTTTGCCTTCAATGACTTCCAAGCGGTCTANTCTCAACTTAAAANTGACGCATATTGTCTATACTCGCAACAAGAAAGGCCACGCTAAGCTTTATATTGATGGAAAGTTNAGTGTTAGTAACTCGGTTGAGGGCAAGACCAGCAATTGGGATTCTTCCTATCGGCTTGGCTTGGCCAATGAATTAACTAAGGGTCGGCCTTGGCTGGGAACCTATCATTTGGTTGCTGTCTACGGGCGTGATCTTACCGCTGTTGAAGTTAAAAAAAATTATGATGAAGGGGTTGGTAGTGAGAACTTCAAGATAAATTTGGCAGCTAGGCAGCTTTCCGAAAAAGAGAAATTTTTTGACGAACAGATAGTACCGATACTCTCTCGGCATTGCCTTGAATGCCATGACACGGCAACTCGAAAAGGTAAGTTGGATCTGTCGAAAAAAGCCAAGGCTTTCACAATCGGTAACGGTGAAGTGGCGATCATTCCAGGTAAATCAAACGATAGTCTGGTTTGGGAGGTGGTCGAATCTGGCGACATGCCATATGAGCGTGAGCCGCTTTCTGATGGAGAGAAACAACTGCTTCGTAATTGGATCGATGATGGCGCAGTTTGGACTACTGAGGAGATTGATCCACTTGCACATACTTTTGACCGAAGGGCAACTGAGAACTGGGTGCGTCGGTTGACGGTCTCGGAGTATATAGGTTCTGTAAATAGTGTTCTAGGTGTCGATATCGAAAAGGAGGCTAGAGAACTTCTACCTCCTGACATACGAGCGGATGGGTTCAGTAATACGGCCTACAATCTTAAAGTGGACTTAAAGCATATCGAAGCCTATTCTAAATTGGCGGGTTTGATCGTGGAAAAGATGGATGTTCGGGCGTTGATTAACCGTTATAACAAGCAACTTAACCTTACAGACAATTCCATGCGCGGGTTTATCTCAAACGTAGGCAGAGATTTCCTTCGTGGTGATTTGAATTCATCTGAAGTTGCTGCATTTCGAGGAATTACTACAACGGTGACTAGTGCAGGCGGGGCTCTTGTAGAGGGAGTGGGTTTGATGGTGGAAGCTATGCTGCAGTCGCCTAGATTTATTTACCGGGTAGAAAATCAGAGGGGTGATGGCGATATTTGGCCTGTTTCGGAATATGAATTAGCCTCAAGGATGAGTTTTATCATCTGGGGTGCGGCACCTGACAAGACACTATTGAAGTTGGCTGAAAGTGGAGATCTGTTTTCGCCCGATGTCATTAACGAGCAAATTGGCCGGATGCTGAAGGATTACAGGGCGGTGCGACGTTCGGTCGAGTTTGCCAACGAGTGGATGAACCTCAATCGCTTGGTTAATATGAGTCCTAATGTAAAGCGATTTCCTGGGTGGAGTCACGANTTGGCGTTGGACATGAAATCGGAGTCGCTTGCATTTTTCGAGGAGGTGATCTGGAAACAAAAGCGTCCATTGGCGGAATTGTTGAATGCTAATGTTACCTTCGCGACACCCCGCTTGGCAAAGCACTATGGACTTGAGCCGCTCAAGGGAAATGGTTTGGCTAAGTACGATCTGTCGGCTGTACAAGAGCGCGGCGGTTTGCTGACCCAGGGTAGCGTGTTGACCATTGGCGGAGATGAAGCCTCCATGGTGACTCGTGGATTGTTTGTACTACATGATCTGTTGAGGAGTGGAGTGAAGGATCCGCCTCCATGCGTCGATACTACGCCAGTGCCGACAAGGCCAGGCCTCACACAGCGATCGATTGCAGAGGATCGTGTGGCGAACAAGTCGTGCGGTGGTTGCCATGGCAAATTTGAGCCGTTGGCATATGGATTGGAAAAGTTTGATGGTATCGGTGCCTTTCATGAAAAAGATGGACATGGCAACAAACTACGTGAGGATGGGCAAATTCTTTTTCCTGGAACGGCTAAGCCAGTGCAATACAACACTTCTGCGGAGTTAATGAATCTACTTGCTGGGAGTGATCGTGTTAGCCAATCCCTTACTTGGAAGGTTGCTCAGTTTGCTCTTGGACGTCCTCTTGGCCAACCGGACGCGCTCGCTCTTGACAAGATACATCAGGAGGCTCAGAAGGGTGGAGGAACTTATGTCAGCGTTATTCGTGCGATAGTCAAAAGTGATTTAGTGCAAAAAACCAAAACTGAATCTGACGATGAAAAGTAAACCTTTGAATCGACGAATGATGCTCAAGGGGCTGGGCGGCATTACAGTTGGCTTACCATTGCTGGAGGAGATGGTACATTCCGCGGCTCGCACCGCAGATAAAGATGTTCCAGTCCGGGCATTCAATGTGTTTTTTGGATTGGGTATCCCAGCACCACTTCAAAAGGAAGGGTATGAGGGTGTCCTGGAGCCGCTCAAGCCGTTTCGTGACAAGCTACTCATCATGCGCGATGTGGACCAGATACGGTGCGATGTCAGCGGCATAAACGCACATTTCGATGGAGCAACGGGGTCGTTCACAGCCATGCCGGCTGGCGGTGAGGCGAAGGCTGGTGGACCTTCGATTGATCAGGTGGTTCGTCAGTCCCAGTATCCAGAGGGGCTGCCATCAGGCATGGTGCCGACGTTGATTGGGGGAACGTACTTCCGCCGCAGCCGTGTGGGACGTTATTTGCACAGTTATAATTTGGATGGAACCGTGGCTGGGACAATGCAGGAAAAACCGCGTGACCTGTTCGACCGTGTATTTGGAGTAATCAGCGTGGCTGCGGATGGAGATGCCAGGAGAACACGACTGAAGCGCAGTGTNCTTGATTCAGTGGTGGACCAGTACAAATTTTATACTGGGGCAAACTCTCCGTTGGGAGGAGCCTCCAAGACGCGTGTGGCGGAACACCTTGAACGAATTCGTGAGTACGAACTGCGTGCNTTCGAGATGAAACATCACAAGGGCCAAGGGCCAAAGCTTCCACCCAGATCAAAACTGTTGCACGGTGGACAAGCCGACCCGGGAGGGCAAGGAATCGATATCACACTTGAACAGTTGACAACAGAGTGGCACTTGATGGCTGATCTTTATGCTCTGTCCGTCCAGATGGATCGCGTGCGGTTTGGTTCGATTACTTTTCTTGCGGCAGGTGAGCGTATTCGACTAATCGGCAACTACGAATATAATGGACGAAAGATTTTTGAGTTTAATGATTCCAAACAGTTGAATGCATCAGGAGATCAGGGATGCAGTCACGAGTGGTGGCACAAGTACAACGAGAAGAAAAAAAACGAGCAACTACGTGCCCATGCTCATATGAAGATGCGTGAGATCGCCTATTTCCTCAAACGCCTCGATTCGGAAAAAGAGATCAACGGCAAATCCATTATGGAAAACTCGATGATTACCATTTCTACTGAGTCGGGTGACGGTCGGCACAATGATTCTAAGCGTGAACTTTCCGGGGTGTTTCACGCGATCACGGGGGCAAATGGCCGATTTAAGACCGGTCAGATATTGGATGTTGGGGCAGAGGGGATAGACGTCTACAACACGATGGTGGGTGCCATGGGTGCTAAATACCGCCTTGGCTCCGCGAAGCGAGATGCACGCCATATTAGTTCTATTCTCACCTAAGTAAGTAATTTTTGGTAAAGAGAGTANTGCCGACTAACAAGTTGTTCGACGGTGAATTCGTCCTTAACTAGTGCCCGGCCTGCTTGGCCAAGTACAGTTCGTTGGTCGGGAGCTTTTGCCAGCTTGGCTAGGCATTCTTCAAGCTTGGTTAAGTCACCCGGCTTTAGAAGATATCCGGTTTTGCCGTCGAGACAAACTTCGCCTGCACCATCGCAGTCATACGCCAGGACAGGCTTGCCGGCAGCCATGGCTTGGGGCAATGCGCGCGGTAGGCCTTCCCGGCGTGATAGGTGAACAAGCGTGTCCATTACGCCGACGAGTGAGGGTATTTCGACGGGAGGCACGAGGCCGGTGAAGATGAAGTTTTGCTCACAGCCGATCTGCTTGGCTAGGTGTTTGAATTGCTCGCGAAACACGCCATCGCCAACGATTAGAAACCGAATGTTGGGAATTTGTTTGGTTAGTTTCGGGGCGATGGAAAATAATTCATCATGCCCTTTCAAATCGAATAGCCGGGCGATTTTACCAACGACAAAATNTTCGGATGACAGTCCTAGTGACATTCGTTTTGCAATTGAGTTCTCCGCATCGAGAAACGGTTGCAGGTTGAAGCCGCTGAGAATGCGGGTGTAATCGCTAGCTTG
Source organism: Verrucomicrobiales bacterium (assembly GCA_002721375.1). GTDB lineage: Bacteria > Verrucomicrobiota > Verrucomicrobiia > Limisphaerales > UBA1096 > UBA1096. The sequence continues at coordinate 34,550 of PBKH01000009.1, read as the reverse complement.
GCCGATGCAGGCGGCTAAGTACTGGTCACGCATTGCGTTAGCGACCGTGACGAAGTGGTCAGTTATACGCCCGGCATACCTTTCAGCGCCGCTAAGCAAGGTGTTGGCTAGATATCCCTGAAATGGGCCGAAAGACGGGCCGTGAATCGAGTGAACAATCTTCGGGACTCTAGCGTGTTTGGCTGCAAGTCGGCCTAGGATGCCTGCTTTTCCGCTGTGAGTGTGCACGATGTCTGGCTGGAACGATTCGAATGCGCGTTGGAGTTGCCGGTAGGCAAGCCAATCATTCCATGGTCGGACGGGTCGGACAAGATGGGGAATAAGGTGAAAAAGGCCATCAATGTTTTCGATTAGCGGCTCGAGCGAGCCTTCTGGGCCGGTGGTAGGTCCGCAGTAGAGCCGGACATCTACGTCTGATTTTTCACGCAGGCCAAGAACCGTGGCGACCGTGTTTTCCTGTGCACCGCCGACGATGAGGCGAGTTATTACATGCGCCACGCGCATGGGCGTCAAGGTGCGCCGCCTTGCAGTTGTTTCACCCGCGTTTTAACCCGCTGCAACTCATCGGCTGGCACGGCCTCGGGTACGACATACTTTAAATAGACTTCGTAGTTTTCAAGCGCCTCATTTGGCTGGTTAATGGCTTCGGCTATCTCGGCAAGATTCAGATAAATACCAGGGGCATCCGGAAAGAATGACTGAATTTTTTCATAGTCAGCCTTGGCGTCATTGTATTGCTGGGTGGCCTTATAAGATGAGGCGCGGTGAGAGTAGACATCGGGGTGTCCGATGCCGTTGTCGATTAATTCTGTTAGGATTGAGATCGCATCACTGTGGTCGGTCATGAGTTGGAGGATTTGTGCCTTTCGAAATTTAAAATTATCCGCTCCGGTTCGGCTAATAGCCTCGTTGATGTGCTCCAAGGCCAGGTCGAAGTCACCTTTTCTTACATGAGCCTCGGCGATCAGTGAAATCAGGTTTGGTTTTTCTTGGGAATTTGCCTTAGGTATGCCTGATTCAAAGATCTCTATTGCTTCGTCATACCGATCCAGCATTGTGAGTAGGTGTCCCTTGTCTTTTAGTGTGCTCAACTCATCCGGGTAATCCTCGAGTCGGGCGTCCAGTAATTCCAATGCTTTTGCGTTCTGACCGTTGTCGAGGTGGAACGCGAGGAGTGTATGAAAGCCCGGTATGGAGTCCATGTGTGGCTTCAGTTGATCCAGTAGATACAACTCTGTTGCAGCAGCACCGGATTGCTCTAGCATCACATTTGCCTGGAGTTGGATTAGCCTGATCTGCTGGTTGGGCATGAACGGGTTGGCTTTGTTCATTGCGACTAGACGCTCGATAAACAGTGTCGCTTTATCAGTGAGCTCATGTGATACAAACATGTTTGCGATGAAAAACAGGGGATCTGGGAAGGTAGTTGTCAATTCTGCAGCTCGTGTCATTTCCTGATAGGCCTGACGAATGTGTGCTTCGTGAAAGTCTGTCTTTTCCGCGAAGTACTGGCCCAATAGAAAACAGGCCTGAGGTTCATCTGCTGGGCCATATCGACTTAGTGTGCCGTTGATTTCATTACGGGTGATTTCCCCGTTTCCATTCGCATCAATTAGCTTATTCTCTTTGATTAACTGATCTAGTTCCTTGTCAAATTTGTAATTAGACTTGGGGTTTACCTGACGCAGGTTAGCTTGGGCTATAATGTTTCCTTTTTGTGTGCCTCGGTACAGATCAGAGGCGGCTACGAACATTTTCTCAGCAGTCACTGAATAGTTGTTCCGAGCGAGATCCACTCCCTGATGATTCAGGTTTCGAGAGAGCCATCCCATGATAATAAGTGTATCGAGAAACTGACTCTCTCTCAAAGGGCCGCTTTGTTCGGCTGTGGCATCGAATAGGTCGACAAGTTCTTTTGCAAGCGCTTCACCAGCTGCAGCTTGATTTTTACTAAGTGACGGCTTGTCAAGCGAGCCAGATTCAGACGAGTACGGTACCATTCGGAATAAACCTTTCTCGGGAATCAGATGAAACTGCTCAAAGAAATAACCGAAACTAGGATGTAGGTAGTAGATTGGCGTTTTTGCATGGATGGACTGTAATCCGGCGAGGATCATAAACTCATCTACATTTTTGGAACGTGCCACCTCATCGTCCAGTTTCGGCCACCCAGAATCGCGCTTTGCTAAGCGCATTTGGTATTCGGGTGATCGTAGTTGATCTGTTTGAACCAATAGTACTTGGGCGTTGTCATCGGAGCGAGCAAGTTCCGCCCGGAGGAGTTGGCTTTGCGGGCTCATGTCGTTGTCGCTTAAAAGAATAGTTCTGCCCTCGGGCAAGTTTGCAGCCAGCCATTTGGTGTAGGAGCTGGTTATCCCGTTTTTATTGTGACTGACAATGGGTTCTAAGTTTCGCCAGGCCAGCAGGGCGATGACTCCAGCTGCTAGGACCTGAAGCCCGAAATATATTCCACGGTTCAGCACTTTTGTTAACTCGGACGGCTTATGCCATTTGCGGACTTCTTCTTTGCCAGACAACAGCAGCAGATAGCCTAGGAAGTATCCGATGCTTAAAGCACTGAGGTAGTAAAATGTCAGGAACGGGGCGCCGATGCCAGTGATCTGCGGCAGGTTGACCAGTTTGCGTGGGCTGACCACGTCATCGAAGGCCACATATACGCAAACCCCAAGGAATAGAAAATGAACAAGGCGTAGAAGGGCGGTCGTGATTGCCGATGCGGCTGCGTTTGTGTCTCCAAATGTTGCAGGCCAACGGATGCTTACCAGCAACAGTGGTAGTATTGCTGTGGAAGCCATAACCAATACTATTAATCGTTGACTAAACAAGCTCGCAACAAAAGATTTTTGTCGGCCGAGATTGTCCATCAATACATCCGTGAAGCTCTCTCCACTTCCGGTGAGCACGGCGGCCACCGGCAGTAACAGGTAGAGACTCAGGCCGGCTAGAATATTTAGCGCCAGCTTCAGCGGTAGGCCCTCTTGAAATAAGCGCATTCGGGCTGTCCATATTAGCGCTATCCCAAATAGCGGGAGGAAGCCAATCATCCCCCAGTTGTTAGTGATGCCGATTGCGTACACGAGCACTGCGCGAGTGAGCCACTGAGTCTTGTGCTTAATTCGGTATTCTAGCAGGCAGCGGATGACATAAGCAAAAATCAGCACATTGAGCATTTCACCTGAGCCTGCGGTTGAGTGCTGCCAGAAACTTAACTGCAGCCCGCACACCAGCGCTGCAAACAGCGCGGGCACCCAGTTGCTTGTCAGGCTTAAAAGTGAGTGCGAGGTCTGTTCGCGCTGCCTTTGCTCCTTGGTGCGGTCGTGTGGTAATAGGACCACCGAACGAACCAGTATCGCCAGAGTTAGCGAACCAAATAGTGCGGCTAAAATGTTCATCGCAATCGGCATAGCCGAGGCCGGAAGGATTTTCAGTGGTAAGGTGAGTAGGTACAATAGTGGTGCTTCGAATGGCGCCTCATCAGTCCACCCACCAACATCCGAAACAGCGGGCAAACTGGCGAAGCTGATCCAAGAGTGCAGTGTGAGCAGGTACAGCATACCCATGCCAGTGGCGACAGCCCAAGGGAGACGGGTAGCGGCGAAGGATTTTAGTGGGTCACTATGTTCAGCCATCGACTAGGTTGCGGCAACATTTGAAACTAACCCGTTTAGCCATTGCAAGGCTGGTTTTTATGGGAAGGTTTCCTGTTCCAGCATTCATTTGCTTGTATTGATTCGAAGGTCGGCCACGCACTCTACATGTTGGGTGTGGGGAAACATGTCCAGAGGAACAACCTGCTCCAGTCGGTAGACGCCATCGGCGCAGATAGTGTTCAAATCTCGGGCTAGCGTGGCCGGGTGGCAGGATACGTAGATGATCTGTGTTGGCCGGATTTCAAGTAGTTGTTCAAGTGCCGCTGGGGCACATCCCTTTCGGGGAGGATCGAGAACGACAGTGGTTGTACCATCTGAAAATTTGGCTAACAGTTCTGGTAAAAGATGCTCAGTGCGACCTTCGAGGAACTCGCCGTTGCCGCCGCCGAAATTGGTTGCATTCTCACGGGCAGCGATGATTGCGTGGTGGTCGTACTCGACACCAACATAGCGTTTGGCCAAGTCGGCTAATTCTATGCTAAAGAATCCTACCCCACAATATGTATCGATAAGATATGTCGAGCCGCTCGACTGGAACATTTTTCGCAGGATTTCAACCATCCTTGGCAGCATAAAAAAGTTTGTCTGGAAAAAAGAGTGATCTGGCACCACCCATTTTTCTGGAGCTACTCGCAGGTTCACTTTAACCCCACCTTTGTTCGGTGGGTTGTTACGTACTTTTGGGATTTGGGCGTTCAACGCCGGCTCGGCAATCTTGCAATCGTCCACCTCTACTACCCAGTGCGAGTTGCGTTTACGGAAACCGATCAATAGTTTTTTTGCTTTTCCGTTCCATTGGCTTCGGATGAGGATCCGGTTGCGATAGTGGTAAGGTTGTGGGCAGGCGACTACCGGTTCAACTCGGTTTTCAGTTAATCCGCCGATACGGCCGAAGAGCGATGCAACCTGTTTTTGTTTCATTACTAACTGTGCATCATACGACATATGCTGGTATTGGCAACCGCCACAATCGCCGAAAAAACGACACGACGGATCTACTCGGCTAACCGCCGGTTCGACAACGTTGACGAGTTCGGCACGTGCGAATTTTTTCTTTATCTCGATGATTTCGGCTTCGACCGTTTCGCCTTCAATCACTAGCGGCACGAACACTACAAATCCATTTACACGTCCAACACCTTCACCACCAAAGGCCACATCGTCGATGTGCATCGTAATTCTTTGGCCGATTTTCGGACGGGTAAATTCCTCTTTAAAAGTTAGAGTTGACGGGGCGCTCAAAACGTTTTGCACTTGTTAAAGTGTCTGAGAAATAAACAACGTCGGGGAATGATACCCTCACTGGCGGCCTTGCGGAAGTTTGTTGTAGGAATTGAGCCTACTTTTTGTGGTGCTGCTCGTAATGTTGCTGGAGCAGGTCTTCTCCGAAGTCGTTTTTCAGGTCTCGTACGACAAAGTGGACGTGGTTGGCGTCGTTCTGTGTATTGTCATACTCGATTAGGAAATTCGGTGCTTGGATGCGGTAGTAGTGTCCCTGTCTTGGCTCGAGAGATCCGGCCCAAGCGAAATGGATTTTACTGAGATCGAGATCCTCGAAATGCTTCAACGCATCCTCAGCCAAATCGGGTCGGTAAATGCGCATCACCTCCTCAAGTAATGTCCACAGCAGGGTGAACTGTTTCTTGTTCATCTTCGATGCTGGTAGGCCAAATGGTGTGAGTTGCCGAGCCCTGCGGTCGGCTTTGGTGATAATGTCTGCAGGTGCTTTTGCGGCGACGATGCCCACTTTACTCTGTTCAGCGTTCAGTGAGTTCGCCAACGCACGTGCCGTATTTTCCTCCGTTGAGAGTACCTGCAGTCCTTTGCGCGGTCCGTCGAGGACGATACCGGGGTTGGTGCCGAGAAATGCCGGTGTCAAACCGCCGATGTGGCCGTCCACAACTGTAAAGCTGAGGGATAAGTGATGCCCTTCGAAACGCCAGCCCCAAGTGCCGTCAACGCTTGGCTTGCCGAAGATGCTAATGAAATACCATTTCGGGTCGCGGGCAAAGCGGCCTTTAGGGTTGGCATCGTGCAGGATTTGTTCGAGGCTCATGATTTGAGCTGTCTTTTGCACACCACGAGCACTCAACACTGAAGCCAAAAGCGCATATGCCATATGCTGCTGTTCGGTCGTCATATCGCGGAACGACAATCCTTTGCGCGGGTGCATCTCCGTCGGAACAAAGTGCCAGCGAGTGCGGTCAGCGTCGTCGATTTGAAATACTGCTTTGGATTTTTGCTCAGGTTTGAGCGTGGCGAGGAATGCATTGGCTGCGTTGGCCATGTCCTGTGCTGCAGCCTCGTTAGGGTGGGCCATGGCGTTGAAAGGCAACAACAGCCTGAGGGCAAAAACGATCAGTAGAATGAATCGCATGGAGTGCATGTCAGGAATTCGAAGCTAATCCGCCGAAAATGGCAACGACAAAATACCTCTCTGGACTTTGACGTTGGATCGCGCAATAAATCGCTTGCATCATGGACTCAGTTTTGGTTGGTATAGAAATTGGTGGAACAAAAATTCAGGTCGTTACCGGTGGACGTGATGGGGCGATTTCAGGTCGTCAACGCTTTGTTACCATACCGAGTGATGGTGCGGACGGTATACGTAAGCATATTGCAGATGCCTTGGCCAATCTTGCTATGCGGCAAACCATTACAGCGATTGGTGTTGGCTTCGGTGGGCCGATCGATCGGCAAACCGGTCGAACCTGTTGCTCACACCAGATCGCAGGGTGGGATGACTTCCCGCTAGGGGACTGGCTTTGTGAACTGGCCGCAGATGTTCCGGTGGTGGTTGAAAACGATGCTAACACGGCTGCATTCGGCGAAGCGATGAATGGGATTGGCCGGGGGCTGAGCTCGGTTTTTTACGTCACACTAGGCAGTGGCATTGGTGGTGGCCTAGTGATCGATGGGAGTATCTTTCACGGCCACACTAAGACAGAGGCAGAGATCGGACATATTCGGCTAGGCCCGGCGAGGGAGACGCTCGAGTCACGCTGTTCCGGCTGGGCGGTGGATCGCCGGCTTCGCGAATATGCTGCTGCCAATCCCAATTCGCCTTTGGCCAAGCGGCTCGATGGCGAGGGTGGCGAAGCGCGGTATTTGGCCAAGGCGATGGCCGATGGCGACGTCGGGGTTAGGGCGATTTTCGACGAGACTTGCACACAGCTTGCTTTTGGCCTATCGCACGTCGTGCACCTTGTCAATCCGGCGGCAATCATTCTCGGCGGCGGCTTGTCACTGGTTGGAGAGCCTCTGCGGGCCGGTGTTGAGAATGCGCTCGATCAATTGATTATGGACGTGCTCCAGCCTAGACCAAGTGTGCGTTTGGCCAAGCTTGGCGAGGACGCTGTTCCGGTCGGTGCGCTGCTTTTGGCTTTGAATGCTCATTGAGTTTTGCAAGAATGTTTCATTATGCATGAATGGATATCAAACTATATCGAGGCTGAGAAGGCTGCTCTAGATTCAATTCCTGTACAGCAGGTTGAGTCAGTTATTCTCAAATTCAAGGAAGCTCACGTGGAGGGGCGACAGATTTTTGTATTCGGCAATGGTGGAAGTGCTTCCAACGCATCGCATTTTGCTACGGATCTCGGCAAGGGTTCTTCGGATGCAATGGGCAAACGATTCAAGGTCTTGTCTATTAATGACAACATTAGTTGGATGACCGCAATCGGTAATGATTATGCATATCAGGATGTTTATTTGCGCCAGCTTGAGAACTATGGCCAAGCTGGAGACATTGCGATGACGCTGAGCGTGAGTGGAAGTTCGCCAAACTTGGTCAAGGCATTCGAGTGGGCCAATGCAAATGGGTTGCATACTATCGCATTGGTTGGCGCCAAACGGGGCAAATTGGCGGAAATAGCAAGCGAGGTAATTGTTATTGACGAAACACACTACGGTCGAGCCGAGGATTGCCAAATGGGCATTGCGCATATGATCTGCTATGCCTTCATGGAAGTGGAAGAGTTGAAGATATAATTTTCGTGTAACACATACGGGGTAAATTGATACTTGATTCTAATATAAACCCTTCGTAAGAATCGCCTACGCAATTTTTAGTTTAACAATATTATGTCACGAGCAGTTACTCTTTTTACGGGCCAGTGGGCAGACTTACCTCTGGAAACTATGGTTAGCAAGGCCAAGGATTTTGGATACGATGGCGTTGAGTTAGCCTGTTGGGGAGATCACTTTGAGATAGATAAAGCCGACGCGAATTACTGCAAAGCCAAACGTGATTTACTTGAAAAGCATGACATGAAATGTTTTGCCATCTCCACTCATTTAGTGGGGCAGGCAGTTTGTGATAATATTGATGAACGCCACAAACAGATTTTGCCTGATTACATTTACGGTGATGGAGAACCTGAATCAGTTCGTCAGCGTGCTGCTGAAGAAGTCAAAAAAACAGCCATCGCTGCCAAGGAACTTGGCGTCAGTGTCGTAAACGGATTTACTGGGAGTTCAATATGGCACTTGGTTTATAGCTTCCCTCCAAATTTACCTGGTCAAATTGATGCAGGGTTCAAGGATTTTGCTGACCGATGGGGGCCAATTATGGATGTCTTCCAAGAGAATGGTATTAAGTACGGTTTGGAGGTCCATCCCACTGAAATCGCATTTGACATTGCTTCTGCAGAACGAGCTCTGGAAGCGATTGATCATCATCCGGCTTTTGGGTTTAACTATGACCCCAGCCATTTGGGTTATCAGGGGGTTGATTATGTTCAGTTTATCTACAAGTTTGCTGATCGTATTAACCATGTCCATATGAAGGATGCTTTTTGGCATGATCATCTATGTGACGCTGGGGTGTTTGGTGGACATACTGACTTTCATAAGTCCAACAGGTACTGGGACTTTAAATCAGTTGGACGAGGGAAGGTTAACTTTGAGTTAATCATACGTGCTCTTAACGATATAGGCTATACAGGACCTTTGTCCGTGGAATGGGAAGATGGCGGTATGGATCGGGAGCATGGAGCAAAAGAATCAGCTGAATTCTGTAAGCGCGTAGATTTCCCTTCATCGGATATCGTTTTTGACGAGCAATTCGATAAGGAAAAACAAGCCTAAAAGTATAACAATGTTTTTTAAGCACAACCCGTATGGGTTGTGCTTTTTTTTGTTTTTTATTATTTCAAATAGATCTGGGTCGGAAATCGGATTTGCTTTAATTACAGTCATCGGATTCACTTGGGGAGATGTTTTCGCATATTGTTGTTTTTTGGACTAAACCGGATGTTGAAGATGCCGAGCAGCGTTTGGTAGATGGACTGAACCATTATCTGCCTGGTATTCCAGGGGTGATCTCGATGCATGTAGGCAAATGCGCCCCGAGCGATCGTCCGGTGGTAGATCAAACCTATCAAGTTGCACTGAATATCACGTTCAAGAATAAGATCGTTCAGGATGAGTACCAATTGCATCCGCAGCACGTGGAGTTTGTGGAGAAGGTGTTCAAACAAGTTTGTGATCGAGTCGTCGTGTATGACTTCGGGGATTTGGAATAGGGCAGAGAAACCAACATAAAGACGCAGCGCATGGATCCGTTCATTTACAACTTTGTTATGGGGGGGGGCGTATTTGTTTTTGGTGTGGTGTTGGCGTGGCGGCAGGGTAGCTTGGGGTTGATCGGGAGCGGGCGTCGCAATCTGTTTCTTGTGTTTGGGGTGCTTTCGTTTTATTTTATCCTTCAATCTTTTCTGCAATACAAGGCACCCGGTATGCCAGCCGCTGAACCGTCTTCCTATAATCCTACGCCGGCAAGCCAAGTGGCGGTTGATCCGATTCAAGGGCATCGAGGTGAAACGATAGACTACGCGATCATGATTGGATATTTCGCGGCTATTGTAATGCTCGGTGTTTTTTTCGGACGCAAAATGAAGTCGACGGACGATTTTTTCTTCGGTGGTCGGAAGTTTGCCTGGTGGCTGATCGCATTTAGCATGATCGCCACTACGATCGGTTCGTATAGTTTTATTAAATACTCTAGCAAAGGTTTCGAGTATGGCTTGTCCAGCATACAGACGTACAGCAACGATTGGATTTACTTCCCGTTGTTACTCTTTTGCTGGCTACCAATTCTCTATTTCTCCCGGGTGACTTCGATTCCCGAGTATTTCGGTAAACGTTTTAACTCGAAGGTCCGCTTTTGGGCGACAGTTTGTTTATTAATCTACATGGTTGGCTATGTTGGAGTGAACCTGTTCACGATGGGCAAGGTGCTGCATCACTTGCTGGGTTGGGATATTTTTATCGGGGCTGTAGTGGTTGCGCTGGTTTCGGTATCTTATGTATCCAGTGGTGGACAGACGAGCGTGATCATGACGGATTTGTTTCAAGGTGTGATGCTGCTAGTCACCGGCTTTTTGATTCTCGGCCTAGGAATCGCTTACCTTGGAGGTTTCGATGTCTTTTGGGATAATCTGCCGGGTGACTCACGAAAAGTATTCCACAACTTTAATCGTGATCCTGGATTCCCGAGTGTGGGCATTTTTTGGCAGGACGGCTTGGCTAACTCGATTATGTTTGGTTTTCTGCATCAGGGAACGATCATGCGGTACTTATCAGCGAGATCGTTTGTGGACTGTAAAAAGGCGGTAGTGACGCATTTGGTCGTGCTAATGCCGTTGGCAGCCTGTGTCGTCGGCGGTGCGGGCTGGCTTGCCAAGGCTCTAGCCAATAACGGTGATTTACCAGGCGACATGGCTGCAGCTGACTCATTTTATGCAGCCACGCAACTGATCAGTCAGCCGGGTATTTTCGGGCTGGTTTTGGCGGCCATGATCGCCGCCCTGATGTCCACTGTAGATACGCTTATCACTGCGATCTCCGCTGTATGGGTGAATGACGTCCACAAGCAATACATCAAAAAGGACATGTCCGATGACCAAGCGCTCATGTTGGCTCGGTTGACGGCTGTTGGCGCGACGCTGGTGGGCATTGCCATGGTCCCGGTGTTCATGAACTTCGATTCAATCTACGACGCTCACGGCGCATTCACCGCAGCGGTAACTCCGCCGCTGGTGGTGACATTCGCTCTGAGTTTGTTTTGGAAACGCTTCACCGCCTCGGCGGCCCTAGCCACTTTGGTGATAGGATTGCTGGGGGTAGGTCTCTCATTTTTTGTACCAGAAGTGATCACCCCGTTTGCGCACGGTGTTCCGATGGGAGAAGCTGGGGATGGGCTGTTCGCTGGGGTGAAGCAGTACAAATTTATGCGAGCCTGTTATGGTCTGACGATCTGTGCAGCGGTGGGGGTCGCAGTGTCGTTCTTTACACGCCCAGAGACCAAATCATTGACCGGCTTGGTGTGGGAGAGGGGGTATTACCGATCGCTCAAAATCGATTGAGTGGCATGGCCAGGGCCAACTACATCAAAAAAAAGTTTTACGCGGTCTATAAAAATTTGGACCGCGCTGCTTATGATGCTGAGAAGCGTCGATTGCAGGCGGAGTTGCTCAATCTCCAGCGCTGGGCGGTAGAGAACGGGAAGCGTGTGGCCATCGCCATCGATGGACGTGATGCAGCGGGTAAGGGTGGTACAATAAAGCGATTCGTCGAGTACCTCATGCCGAAGTACCTTCGTGTGGTGGAACTTGGTGTTCCAACGAAGAAGGAGTCGCAAAATTGGTTTCGCCGATACGAGAAGCAAATGCCAAGGAGGGGGGAAATCGTTTTCTTCGACCGCTCTTGGTACAATCGCGCGCTTATTGAGCCGACTATGGGTTACTGTACCGAGCGACAGTACCGCTATTTCATGAAGCGTGTTGTGCCTTGGGAGGAAAAACTCATCGCCGATGGGCTGATACTCATCAAGTTCTACCTGTCTGTAGATCGCGATACGCAATTATTTCGATTTAAGGAGCGCATTATTCACCCTCTCAAGTACTGGAAATACTCCAAGAATGACGAAAAGGCCCGCGCCAAGTGGGAGGTGTTCACCAATTACAAGACCCAGATGCTTGAGCGAACTGCATCGGATATAAGCCCTTGGGTCGTCATCAATGCGAACGACAAAATGTATGCTCGATTGGCCTGCATGCTTTATGCCATCTACCACGTTCCGTATTTGGAGAAACAAACTTTTAAGCCGTTGACCGGGCCAGAGCTCCCAGCCAAGTTCCGCATCGAGATTGACGGGGTACCATTCCGGAATCTTAGCTACCGCCAATATAGTGTCCTTGAGCGTTTGGTCAAAACGCAGTAGCCGGACCTTGATTGTTGAGTGGTTTAGGGTTGGCGCGATTGAATGCGTTCGATACTTTTTCCGTCCAGTCTTATGATGAAACCGTCTCGTTTCGTTAGCATGAAATTTGTCAGGCTGCTGCACCCATTTGTTGTGGCGAGTGTGTTGTTTTCCATTTGCCCAACCGTGGTTATTGCAGCGGAGATCGATTTTGCTCGCGATATTCGGCCTTTGCTCAGTGACAACTGCTTTGCATGTCACGGGCCGGATGCCAAGCAGCGAAAAGCTGATCTGCGGCTGGACACCCGCGATGGAGCCTTGGCCGATCACGATGGGGTTTCAGCAATCGTGCCAGGCAAACCTGGTGAGAGTGAGTTGATGCGGCGTATAATGACCACGGATGAGGACGATCTAATGCCGCCCCCCGACTCAGGCAAAGAACTTAATGATGCCGACAGGGCGCTGTTGCGCCAATGGATAACCGATGGCGCGAAGTACGAATTACACTGGGCTTACAAGCCAATTACCCGCACCGATCCACCCAAGGTCAGCAACGGCACATTTATTCAGAATGATATCGACCGATTCGTGTTGGCGGCGATGCGTGCTCAAGGTTTTGAACCGACTCGTGAATCGGACCGTCGGACATTGATCCGAAGGTTATCGTTTGACCTAACAGGACTTCCTCCTACATGGGAACAGGTGCAGGCGTTCGTCAAAGATCGTTCGCCACGTGCGATCGAGAAGCTGGTCGACCAGCTTCTTTCTAGCCCTCATTACGGAGAGCGCATGGCAGTGTTCTGGCTCGACCTCGTGCGCTATGCAGACACGATGGGTTACCACTCCGACAATGTGCAAACCAAGCCCCTCTACCGAGAGTATGTGATCAATGCGTTCAACAATAACATGCCGTTCGATCAGTTTACCCGTGAGCAACTTGCCGGTGATCTAATGCCAGGAGCCAACCGGCGTCAGCGCATTGCCTCCGGCTACAATCGGCTGAATATGACCACGAGGGAGGGTGGCTCCCAGCCAAAGGAGTACATTGCCATTTACCTCGGCGATCGTGTTCGAAACGTTTCGGCGGTCTGGATGGCTACCACGCTTGGTTGTACAGAGTGTCACGACCACAAGTATGACCCTTTCACATCGCAAGACTTTTACAGCCTCGGTGCATTCTTCGCTGATCTGGAGGAGACGCCTGTCGGTCCACAAAAATATACTCCGTTACCGACCGCTGCGCAGCAGTCTGAGGTTAATGCATTGAAGAAGCGCATTCCTGTGATTGAGTCCGTGCTTAACACACAGACCCCTTCGCTAGATACTGCTTTGGCCAAGTGGGAGGGATCGCAGGTTCATTGGAGCGTTCTTGAGCCAAGTGCTGCGAGCGCTGCTAANGGCACTAAGCTGGCGATTCTTGACGATCAATCCATTCTCGCCTCCGGAAATTTGCCGGATGTCGATACTTATACCTTGACGCTCAAGGCTGCTCCCGCCGGTACNAGGGCATTCCGAATCGAGGTGCTTCCTGACGATTCGTTGCCAAAGAAAGGCCCTGGTCGCGCTGGCAATGGCAATTTCGTGATTACGGAAGTTATCGTGAAGGCTCACGGGAATTCTGTTCCGCTGAAGAATGCCACCGCGTCCTTTGAGCAGATGCTGGCAAACGAGAACAACCCTTACAAAAAATGGAGTGCAGCCAGCGCCATCGACGGTGACGCTCGTGGNGCGTCGTTCGGTTGGGCTGTGCTGCCGAAGGTGGGTGCCTCACAGCGGCTCGTGTTCGAGACTGACGAGGCGATCGATGATGCAAGGGATTTGACTATCATCTTGAAACAGGCGCATGGTACGCAACACACGCTGGGGCGGTTCCGGATTTCCGCCACGGCTCATTCCGCTAAAGTGACCGCCGACTCGGCCGCGCCGCCGAAAAACATCGCCGACATTCTCGCTGTTCCCTTGGATAAACGGAGTGATGATCAGAGGAAAACTCTTGCTGCTCATTTTCGTTCATTTGTACCGGAGCTGGCTGTTAAGCGCCAGGAACTTACCGACCTAAAGGCCAAGATTAAGCAACTCGAAAAGGCGTTCCCGACTTCACTCATTTCCGTGCGCTTGGCCAAGCCTCGCACGGTGCGCATCTTGCCGAGAGGAAACTGGCAGGATGAGTCCGGNCCAGTGGTTCAGCCGAATATTCCCAGCCGCTTGAACTTTTCGGNCGCCGCCGAGCTTTCCACNCGTGGNGACTTGGCGGAATGGGTGGTGTCAAAGGACAACCCTCTAACGGCACGCGTGATGGTTAATCGGCTTTGGGCGATGTGTTTTGGGCGAGGATTGGCCACACCATTGGACGACTTTGGTGCGCAGGGAACGCCGCCCACTCACCCGGAATTGCTCGACTGGCTTGCGGCTGATTTCATAGAGCACGGTTGGGACATCAAGCGTACGATGAAACTNCTNGTCACNAGTGGCGTGTATCGACAGGTNTCCGTCACTGGTGCGGCTGCCATCGAATCCGATCCACAAAACAAGTGGCTTGCAAGGCAGGGTCGCTGGCGTCTTGATGCCGAGATGGTGCGTGACAATGCACTCGCCATCAGTGGCCTATTGGCNAAGCCGATCGGTGGTNCAAGTGTAAAGCCCTACCAGCCTGTCGGCTACTGGAAACACCTAAATTTTCCCAAGCGCAAATGGAGCCATGACAGCGGTGTTTCGCAGTACCGCCGAGGGCTGTACACCTTTTGGTGTCGTACCTTTCTGCATCCTAGCATGTTAGCATTTGACGCGCCGACCCGCGAGGGGTGCGTTGCCGAGCGCACCAGGTCTAATATTCCTCAGCAGGCGCTTGTGTTGCTAAATGACCCAACATATGTCGAGGCAGCTCGAGTATTTGCCGAGCGTATTGTGCAACAAGGCGGCAGNACTGATGAGGAACGCCTCTTTTGGGCGTTCCAGCGGGCGNTATCTCGTAAGCCAACNGTGGCTGAGAGCGATATTTTGTTGCGTTTAGCCAAGGAACGCAGCGATTATTTTGCAGGCAATATNAACGCAGCTCAAGCAGCTGCCACTGCCGGTGAGTGGCCACATTCTCCNTCACTAAAGCCGGAGCAGGTTGCCGCATGGACTGCTGTGGCACGCACAATTTTGAATCTGTACGAAACCACTTCTCGTTTTTGATTTTGGCAATATGAATACGGAACAATTCCTCACAAGGCTGAATCGCCGTTCATTCTTGAACAATGTATCTTTGGGCGTTGGCTCGCTAGCACTGACTTCCATATTGGGTCCGGCCGGATTTTCCAAGCCGCCCCGGCGCTCGTCTCTGGGCATTCTCAATCCACTTCATCTTGTTCCCCGGGCCAAGCGGGTGATTCATCTCTGCATGGCAGGTGGGCCGTCCCATCTCGAGACACTGGATTACAAGCCAAAGCTTGCTGAGATGGATGGCAAGCCGATGCCCAAGTCGGTCACCGATGGCCAGCCTATTGCACAGTTACAGGGCAACAAGAACCTGAAATGCCTTGGGCCTCAGCACCCTTTCAAGACCTTTGGCCAGTCCGGCCAGTCGATCTCCAGTGCACTGCCCCATATCGGGGGCATTGCAGACGAGATTTGCATTATTCGTTCGATGGTCACGCAGCAGATCAACCACGACCCGGCCCATACTTTCATGAATACAGGTGCTTTGGTCGCAGGTCGACCCAGCATGGGTTCGTGGGTCACCTACGGACTTGGTAGCGAGGGTAGCGACCTGCCTGGCTATGTAGTGCTAACTTCCGTGGGCGGAGCGCAGGACCAACCGATCGCTTCGAGGCAGTGGCATAGCGGCTTTTTGCCAAGCCGATTTCAGGGGGTGCACTTTCATTCGACCGGTGATCCGGTGCTGTATATCAGTAGCCCAAAGGGCGTGGATTCAAAAGGGCAGGGGGCTGTCATCGACGCCGTCAACTCGATAAACCGACTGCGGAACAGAACCGTTGCCGACCCGGAGATTGATACGCGCATTAGCCAGTATGAGATGGCCTTTCGCATGCAGGCCAGCGTGCCGGAATTGATCGATACTGCAAACGAACCGCAGCATGTGTTTGACATGTACGGGGCCAAGCCGGGCGATGGATCGTTTGCAAGCAATTGCCTATTGGCTCGGCGTCTGGCCGAGCGAGGTACGCGATTCATCCAGCTTTACCATCGTGGCTGGGATCACCATGGAGGTGTGAAGAACGGCGTGCTAACCACGGCTCGGCACGTGGACAAGGCTTCTGCGGCGTTGATTCGTGATCTGAAGGATCGTGGCATGCTAGACGATACATTGGTGATCTGGGGAGGCGAGTTTGGTCGCACGCCCATGGCTCAGGGTTCCGGGCGAGACCATCATATGAAAGGATTTTCCTTCTGGCTGGCTGGCGGTGGTATTCGTGGCGGTATCAATTACGGTAACACTGACGATCTCGGCTATCATTCCGTCGAGGATGTTGTCACTGTACACGACTTTCACGCAACGATGCTATATTTGCTGGGAGTCGATCATGAAAAATTCACCTTCAAGTTTCAGGGGCTCGACTTCCGACTTAGTGGCGTTGAGGAGGCAAACGTGCTCAAAAGCCTGATTACCTGATTGTGTCTTTACCGCTTACTCAATCGAGCAACGGCTTTCTTGATGTTCCAGTTGGATTGATCCAGGGCGGCGGCGGCTTCGGTTTCTGTAGCGCGGGTCAGTTGACGGACGATGCGCACAGCTCGGTCTCGGAGCTTGGTGTTACTTGGGTCAAGATCTACCATCAGATTGCCTATGACCTTCCCGTTCTTGGCCATCGCCAGCGTGGTGATGATGTTTAGAATCAGTTTGGTGGCAGTTCCGCTCTTAAGCCGTGTGGAGCCAGTGAGTAGCTCCGGGCCGAGGTCCGGCTTGATGACGACATCTGGTCGGTTATCGTGCGGGAGTTTCAGCCCTGGATTAAAGCAAAGTAGAACGGTTTTAGCGCCACGCCGGTTAGCTTCATTGATGCCGCCCCATACGAAAGGTGTGCGCCCGCTGGCGGCAATGCCGATGAAGACATCCTTTTTTGAGACCCCACGAAACTGCACGGCCTCTGCGCCGGCTTCAGGGTCGTCCTCGGCACCCTCGATAGAGCGGTGTAATGCCGGTTGGCCGCCGGCGATGATACCCTGTACCTGCTCCGGGTCAGTGCGGAAGGTGGGTGGGCATTCGCTAGCGTCGAGCACGCCGAGGCGGCCGCTAGTGCCGGCCCCGCTGTAGAAGAGACGACCGTTATTTTGAAACGTATCGCGTACCCAGCCGATCACACGGACGATCTTGTTTTTTTCGCGGGCGATGGCTTTGGGAAGTTGCCGATCCTCCTTAAGGAACAGGTCAACCGCTTTTCCAAGTGGCATACGGTCGAGTTGCATCGAGCGCGGATGCCGTTGCTCGGTTGGTGCCTTTTCAAGCTGCTCGAGTTCGGGCAATAGGATGGTCCGGTGTCTGTTTTGGGTGTTGGTTTTTGGCTTTGCCGAGGAGAGCTTTGCCAAGCGGCGGGCGAGTACAAGCGCGCCAGTGGCACTTTCGTTTTTCAGAGCCAAGATTCTTGAGCCGGGCCGGCGGGTACGAATGTTTTTGGCCACTTTAGCTGCAAATCGAGGCTGATTCAGCATTACGCCGCCGGCGAGTAGGAAACGAACAGGCTCCGTTTTAGCGGTTAGCTTCCGGGCGCAGGCGCAGGCATCTTTGGCTAGCGTGTCGGCCGAGCCGTTAAGAATATCGACTGCTATTTTGTCCCGCTTGGCCCATGCGGCAAATACCTCTTGAGCTAAACCAGCAATTTCGGCCTTGTTGGCTTGTGCGACCCAGTCGATGATTAACTCGGGGGAGTTAAGTTGCAGCCGGCGCAGTAGTCGTTGACCAAGAGAGGACCATGTGCCATCTCGGTCAAGGTAAAACACGCATGCCTTTAGTGCTCGGAGACCGATCTCGTAGCCGCTACCCTTGTCACCGAGTATGTGTCCCCAGCCACCAAGTTTAGCTTTGGTGCCATCGGGCGATTGGCCGTAGCAACATGAGCCGGTTCCACTGAGCACGAGCACGCGGTGGATCCGATTATTTGAGGTGTCCGAGGCGATGGCGGTCTCGAGGTCGTGGGTGATGTGCAGAGCAGAGCTTGGCCAGAAGCTAGTGGATGCTCGGTATAGCCTCTTTTTGTCGGTTTCTGTTCGGGCACCGGCCATGCCAATTGCGACGGCGTCTGGCCTGGGGAATTGCTCGGCGATCTTACGAAGATGCCTGTTCAACTGCGTGTCGTTGAGCAACCGCAGATTTGCAGGGCCGAATTCAGCGCGGTCGATTTTGTAACCAGCTTCATACAGCGCGACGGTGTGTGTGGCCCCACATTCGATACCAAGCAGTTCTGGCATGGTTTAGCCCTTAAGCAATTCGGTCGGGGCGACCTCGATCTTCGAGGCAATGTCCTTCGGAATAGTGCAAGCTTTCATTGCGTTTCGATCGGCGATTGAAACGCATACGACAGTCATTGTGCCTGTCGCAGCAAGTTCAGGCATATTGCCGTTGAGTTTTCGAATCCGGAATTGATACGCGATCGATTTTGAGCGCAACTCGGCAACGAGCAGGTGTATCTCAATCTCGTCCTCGAAGCGCAGTGGCTTTTTGAAGTCAAAGCCTACATGAACGCGCGGCCAGCCTACACGGGGGCCATCCGGTGCAGATACAATCGAGTAGCCAATCGAACGGAAAAAACGGTGTTCGGCTGACTCGAGGTATTTTGCGTAGTTGGAGAAATGTACGATGCCTGCCATATCAGTCTCAGAAAACTCTATGGTGCGTACAAATTTGAACTCACAAGCCACGGCCACAATGTAGAGTGGCTGGGAACAGAAGACGACAGGTTTTTATTTGCCGTGCAGTCCGCACAGGTAAGCGAATACGAGGTCCGGTAGGTCATCGCTGTAGCCGCCCTCCATTGCGCTGGCCAGCGGTACGCCGAATTCTGCCAGCTTTTTGCCGAACCATCGGAAATCGTCCGCGTTAAGCTTCTGGTTACAGAGCGGATCACCGGCGTAGGCATCGAATCCTGCTGAGACAATTATTAACTCGGGATCGTAAACTTTTAGGTCAGCGAATGCACGTTCAGCGATTTTTCGATAATCCTCTCGAGGAAGGCCGGGGCGAGCGGTGTAGTTGTGACAGTTATCGAACGATTCGGTGCCAGTACCGGGGTAGGCGGGATGCTGGTGGATGGAGAAAAATTCGACATAGTTTTGTCGCGCTAAAATATCCTCCGTGCCGTTGCCGTGGTGTACGTCGAAGTCGAACACAGCAATTTTGCGCGACCCACTGGCCTTGGCTTCGAGAGCGGCGATAGCGACTGAACCGAGGTAGCAAAACCCCATTGCGTGCTCTTTAGTGGCGTGATGTCCTGGGGGGCGTAAAAGGCTGAAATTTGGCGTGCCCGCTTTGGCCAACTCAAGTGCCTTGAGCGCCCCTCCTGCGCCTCGTAATGCATGGTCGCGGATGCCGTTGTGGTATGCTGTGTCACCGTCAAAGTCGTGCGGCTCGGTCAATCGCTGAAAATGGTTTATCGAGTGGGCACGCAGCACCTTGGACTCGGATGCCTTTTCAGGCTTGACCCAGTCAATTTTGAGATTGCTTTGCGTCTTCAGCTGTTTAATCGGTCCATTGACCCTGAATGGTCGCTCAGGGTGCCCGGGACTGTTGTAGGCTGTGCAGCGTTCGTCTGTTATAATGGTCATTTTTTCGGAACAGAGTTTCAATTGATGAGTTTATAGTTTCAAGCGGCTTTCGTTGATATTTTGGAATTAAACTTATATCTGAAGGGATTAGACGAGTCTATTTTTCGTTTGCGATGCTTCGCAAAGTGGGGCAAAGTTTTGCCTCCCAATGGTGACTACACTTCTCATCCTTGGCCCATTTGTTTTCGTTTGGGCGGTAGCGGCACTTTTTTATGCGTTGGGCCGTCGGCGTGCCCGTCAGGCGCGCCTCTCAGAGGTCACCTTTGCGCGCAGCTTGCGTCGGCGTCTGGCACCATCGGTTTTCAGCCGCCCGCGTACCTGGCTGGTGGTGCGCTCTCGCAACTCGGAGGACGTTGCCCGATCAATGAGGTTGGACGGACTGCATCCGTCCGCCTTTGCAGAGGTGATGGACGATCCAGATACCGAGCGGTTGTTTGTTTCGCCGCCGGTAAACGGCTATGTGGTGGTCATGGGAGGAGCGTTGCCCGATCCCTCTGAGGACATTGATACCTGTTACCGATTTCTTGCCGATATGAGCGATCGATTGGGACATATTCAGTTTTTTCACGGTAATCCGGCTCTAGGCCACCACGCTTGGGTTAAGCTAATTGAGCGCAAGGTTATTCGGGCTTATGCTTGGACAGGGGAGACGGTTTGGAACCAAGGCGATCTGACTCGTGCGGAGCAAAAGACCGGCATGTGCTGTTTTGACTTTCTTGAGGATCATGACGAAGGATCTTATCAGCGTTGGGAGACGGTAGGTGCGAATGTGGATCGACTACCAATGTTGGCCTCGATATGGAGCGTCGACCCGGTGGTGTTTGAGGATGCCGCGATACGCTTGAAGCCAGGTTGGTCTGGTCGGTTGCCGGTTCGCCGTTCCGAGTTTAATTAACTGGTCGTTTGGCCAGGCACTTCTGATGACGCCCAACGAATGTCCAAACTGTGGCGTGAATCTTTCTGCACGAGCATATGCTTGCCCAGAGTGTGGTGCTTGCCCGGAAACCGGCTGGACGAACGAGGCTCAATACGAGTCCACCCAACTACAGGAGGAGGAATTCGATTATGACGACTTCGTGCAGCGAGAATTTGGGCAGGGTGGACGGCCACGGTACAAGCGCCTACACTGGGTCTGGATTATTGTTGCCCTCTTACTCGTTCTTTTTTTTCTGACACATGCCTGGTAAGCGATTGCAGGCTTTACAAACTAAAAGTGAAATCGCAGTGTTTGTGCCGTTGTTGATGAGGTGGTTTTTTTCCATGGGTGTACTTGGATTCCTTCTTTTAGGATGCACCACGAGTACCATAACCAATCTCACCCCGCGCGAATTACCGTGGAGTCAAACGGGGCTCTATCCAGTTGAGGCGATGTTTCGTAGCAATCAACGTACGCTTGATTCCGAATCGATTCGGCCGATCGTCATCTTCAATAATCAAGCTTTCCCGATGCGGCAAACTCAGCTCACCGAGGGTCGCTGGGAGACCCTTGTTCCAATTCCCGATGGCACAAGGGTAGTAAATTACCATTTTAAGTTCGACTACGAATACAGTGCTGTGCTCATGCGTGGCGCTGATAGTAAACTTTCGCCGCCATACCATCTGCGGATTGTCGATGAACCTAACACCGGCACCCTGTTAATGCGGCGGGAATAAACGATCTATACCATGCAACGAATTAAGCTTTTCAAGGGGCTGGAAAACGAAATAGATATGCTCGAGCAGCGAGTCAATGATTGGGCTGAGAGTGAGGGGGTGAAGCTTCTTCAGGTTACCGGCAATATTGCTACGCAAAGCTACAATCCAACCGCCAAACAGGGGGCCTCGCTACAGGGTAACGTTGCTGTCGCGTCAGATGTTCTGATTACAGTACTTTACGAGAAGTCTTGAACGTACTTTTTGGGCGAGTGAATTAGGAACAGAGATCGCATGCTTACTGCCTGTCGATTTCAGTCCCGAAGTAATCAATCCAACCTCTTAGATTTGGCCGAATTTGTATGTAAGAGAGTTACTTTTTCGGCGACCGCAATAGTTCAATCCGATCAAACCAAGCCGGGCCTCCAAGAGCAGTGGGGGCAATGCCGGTAAGGGTGAGGTTCCCAAAATCCTGCCACAAATCCCGGGTCACGAAAGTCCATTTTTTGGGGGTGTTGTCAGCAACCTGAGTTGCTTTCCACTCGGACGTATTTTTTCCGCTGAAATACCGCCGCTTTGGGCTATTGGGTGAAGGCCATCGTCCTCTATCGGCGATCTCGATCATTACTCCTTTAGCATTAGGGGCTTTCCAAGCAAAACTTAAATACCGAAATTCACCGGGGGCAGGCTTTTCACGAATCTTGAATTCCCAATTTGGAATGCGGCTTGAGTGTCGTTGTAAGGGTGTCATCTTTAGGGATGCAATTCCGCTTGTCTTGTCGCTGGTATCGATGGAGGCCGTTCCTCCACCTTCATTGAGCCAGTTCAAAATCATTGGGTTGTCTTCAAACAAAACCTGACGGATGGGTGGTTGCCTCAGCCAGGCAATTACATTGGCAACATCACTCGGCTTTAGTACGGTCCCCAGCGACTCCGGCATGAGTGACACATCCAGTGCATTGAGCGACTTGATATCCTTTCGTAGCACGTCCAGCTTTACACCGCCGGCTAGACTTAATGTTAGGCTGCTTGCGGATTCAGCGGCGAGCACACCACTCAACACTCGGCCGTCTCGAATCTCCGCAGTGTATGTTTCATATCCGCCGACGATGCGGGAGCTCGGGGCAAGTATGTCGTGTACGATCGTTTCTTCAGCCCGTCGAAATTCGGCCGTTAGATCCGGTCCCACGGCAAAGCCGATGTCGTGAGCTTTGTGACAAGTAGCACAATGTTGATTGAAAATCTTTTGACCGGCTGCCGTGTCGCGTTCAACTGTCAGAGCTTCGTTGTATTGTCTGATCCTTTCAGCGTTTGGCGAACGGATTTTGGCGAACGACTCTTTCGCTCGCTTGGTTAAGTCGTTGCCTGCCTGTATCAAGGCGCTTCGCTGAACAGCACTCAAAACTGCGGGAGGAAGTTGGCCGTTTTCCATTGCCCTAATGATCGCCGGGAAAAAGTTCTTGCGGGCGAAGGCTATGTCCAGAATCGCACTGCGGACCGCCGGGGTTGCGCCGGGGTAAACGGCGAGCAGCCCGGTTGCGATTGACGGGTCGTTTTCATTGGCTAGGCTTCTTACAGAAACTAGCCGTTGATCGATCGGCTTCTGTACATCGGCCACCTCTTTCAGGGTTTTTTCCAAACGGATGCGACGTTCCTCATCTGACTCGAGTTTCATCAATCGAATAAGGTCGGTTGCGACTCCGCGTAGTTCTGGATGGCCCTCGGTTGACAGCAGGGTGAGGGTTTCCAGTTGGGCATGACTGATGTTTACCCGAGTGGCAGATTTGAGTGGGGCACGTAGTCCGTTAAGGCACTCAAACTGAAGGTCTCGGTCATTCATGTGTTCCACGAGCTTAATCACATCGGAGATTTCACTGCCAATCATGCGTGAGCTTATAGCGCTGCAGAGTCGGTGTACGAGTCCGCGCGCTTTTCCGATCTTCTCAGGTTCGGAGGCGAGCAGTATATTGAGCATGTCGGAGGACCTGCCTCCAAGCGAACTAAGAATGGCTCCGTCGAGCCACGTCTCACCGAGGTATTGTTTGGCCATTTCGGCTAGCGTTCGAGTTGCACTGATATCATTAAACTCACCAAGTGAAAAAGCCAATTGCAACCGAACCATTGGCGATGGATCGTTTACTTTTTTTAATGCTTCACGAAAATGAGCTCGAATATTGTCGAACCGACTTTCGGCCAATCGCAGTGCATGGCGACGAACCCCGGGTTGTGCATGGTCAAGTGCATCGATCAACAATTCGTCGGTTAATTGTCCGATGGCATCAAGCGTGTAAAGGGCGTTTATCGTTCCGGCAGTGTCATTGGATTGCATGGTTTGCCTCGCGATCCCCGATAGCGAATTGAGAGGCTTGATTTCATTCCGTTCGGCCAGTAAACGGCGTGCGGTCTGGCGGCGCCAAAAACGTGGACTAAACAATTCGCTTCCCAGTTCGGTATTATTGAGTTTTGCCATTTTGGATGACTGCGGACTGGGCATATCCTTGTGAACGAGACGCCACACACGGCCGTGGTCGCGGCCGTCGTCAAGTCCGTATTGCTGCTGCAGATATCGTGGGATTGCCGAGTAGTCCTCGATGATTTCGCGGTAAAAATCAGCGATGTAAATTGCGCCTTCTGGCCCGATGGAAAGATGAATCGGGTGAAACCAAATATCGGTGGAGGTAAGAAATTCAGATTTCGATTCTTCGGCTAGTCTGCGAACATTCAACACAACGCCGTCACGGTGGATTACGGAGCGATGCACAAAATTCTGGGCCGGAGCACAGGAGAGCATCTGCCCACGTAGGCCAGGAAGCGCGTTATCGGTATAGACGAGAGGCGAACAGGCAGAGGTGAAATAGCCGTTTGGGATCGACTCCGCCGCGCCGTAGCGGTCGCGATAATACTTGCCAAAACCAGGGTCGGCCGCGCGCTTGGTTCGCCACGGGTGAGGCTGGCTGGTCGGGAAAGTGGAGTTGTAATTGGCAGCGTTGCGACGCGAGGCCCGGACGGCGATATCGGCATTACGCGACAGGTAACGCCAAGGCAAAGGCGCGACCTGTATGGCTGGTGTGCCGGTGGAGATTACGAACCGATCGCCATCGTCATTAAAAGTGAAACCGTATGTGCTGGTGTGGCCGCTGATCGGCTCGATGGCTGAGCCGTCCGGCTTGATTCGGAATCCGGTCACCGGCAGATTTACAGGTGCGGGGAGTTTGGGACCGGTGATTCTACCACCTTGTCCGCCGTCAATGTAAATCCAGTTGTCCGGCCCCCATTGTGGTGAGTTGATACGGCGTTCAATCACGCCGACTTTGAATCCGGTAAAGAGTGTTTGTTTGATTTCGGCCTTCCCGTCTCCATTACGGTCCGCTAGAAAAATAATGTCCGGGGCACAAACTGCGATGATGCCATCACGGGCGGGGCAGATTCCGAGGCATGCTGGAATGCCGTTTGCCCAGATCTCAACTCGATCCATAAGGCCATCGCCGTTGTCATCAATCATTTTTTTTACTGTGCCAACCTGCTCGGCCTCGGCACGGTGCATCGCATCTTCATTGGCGGCGATTCGGCGGACGACTCGGTCGAGTTTGCCGGTCTTATTCAATTCTTCAATGTCGAACTGGCCTTCACGGTTGTACCCGTGCAACTCTGCAACGAAGAGGTTGCCTTCGGCATCCCAGCAGATCCCGGAAGGTTGGCGAATCAAAGGCTCAGCGGCGACTAACTCCAGACGGAATCCATCAGGTAGTCGTACCGTTTTGAGGCTCTCTGCTGGGGAGAGGGGTTTGGGTGCATCTGACGGCTTGGCAATCTGACCAAGAACTTGGCCAATCGTCGTGAACAACAGGTTCAATATGAGAAATCGTGTCAGCATTAACAAATGAATGTCNGTGCAGCGTAGCAATGCCTATTGCGAAACCAAACCAATTTTGAGGTCTGTGGAATATTTGAGGTTGATTGGGATGGGAAATCAACGGAGGATAGCGTCTATTGGCTAAGCTATTNGGGTTCAAAGCATGCATAGGATTTTTTTGTTCGTTGGGGTTGTTCTGTTGCTGCTGTTAGCGTTTGCCCTGTTACCTGCGCTATTTTCGCTGGTAAGCGCNCTTATTTGGCTGTTGCTGGTGGTACCGTTGGTTGGGACGACAATCGGGATGGCATTGGCGTTCATTATCAAGCGAGTGTTACTTTCAGAGGGNAGTCCTCATCGAAAGAGTCCGGCAGTTACCACAGGGTGTGTTGTTGCTGGCTGGCTGGTGGTTCTTCTTTCCNCCTGGTGAACTTCTGAATGAAAGTTCACGTTTTACAACATGTGCCGTTCGAGGGTATTGGGAGTATANTTGATTGGCTGATAAAGCGGGATGCCACTGTAGGGTACACGCGGTTTTATGAGTCNACCGAATTACCAGACCCAGGTCAGTGCAATCTCGTCATCGCAATGGGCGGTCCTATGAGCGTTAACGACGAACAGGCATATCCGTGGATTGAGCAGGAAAAGGCTTTTCTCCGGGAGACGATACGGCTAGGGCAACCGGTTGTTGGTATTTGTCTAGGGGCGCAACTGATTGCCAGCGCGTTGGGTGCAAGTGTGTGTTCCGGTCGACATCGGGAGATCGGTTGGTATCCCATTGAGGCGTTGAATTCGGGTGGAGATGTGTTTCGTATNCCGGGTGGATTGACTGCGTTCCACTGGCATGACGAGACCTTTTACCTACCGGATGGTTCGGTACGCTTGGCTAGGAGCGAGGCTTGCGATAATCAAGCGTTTCAATTTGGTCGTAATGTCATTGGAATACAGTTCCATCTCGAGGCTACACCTGAATCGGTGTCTCTACTTCTGGAGCATTGTGGTGCCGAGCTCGTTCCAAGCCAATATGTCCAGAGTGATACATTTATTAGAGATGCTTCAGAAGCAGNCTATGGCAAGATCAATCGAGTGATGTACGAATTACTTTCATACGTCGTTCNTTGATTCAAATGCGCGGCGGATATNGGAATGGTTGCTANTATTATGTATATTCGGTGAACCGATAAAAATTAAATTTATCAATCATCACTAACATGCTCTCAATTATTTTAGTACGACGGGTGAAGAATTGANGACTGAAGGGAAATGAAGCACCTCATTCCTTTAACCATCATGGCTTTGCTGTTGGCAGGGTGTGGAGGTGAGCTTTCTCTAACGGAGAGTCCTCGAGATAAGATCGAGNACAATCGTACGGCGGCATCCGCTACAATAAAGACCGCCGAGTCGCCTTTGGCCAAACCGGTTGAGAAACTGTCGCCACCTAAACCCCCTAGACCGGTACCAACTATCACCATTCATGAGGCCGCTTCGAGGGGGGATATNGAGATTGTTCGGCAGCACTTGGCCGTTCAGCCGGAGGGCCAAGTCAACGCCCAGACGGCAACCGGTTGGACGCCGTTGCACTTCGCATACGCGCAGGGCCGCCAGGAAATGAGTCGTTTCTTGCTCGACAATGGCGCGGATTACGAGGCGAAAAACAAGCTTGGTCAAGCGCCCGCCGATATTCCGCTGCTTAAGCGAAGCATTAAGAANAAACAGTTCGCCCTAGTGGAACTTTACACGTCTGAATCATGTTCCAGTTGTCCTCCGGCTGAGTTGCTCACGTCGGAGATTCGAAGGATGGCGCTAGCCAAGCGACTGAACATTTTCTGCGTCTCTTTTCACGTCGATTATTTTGACGGAGGCAGTTGGACCGACTGCTTTAGCGATCCTCGTTTCTCAGCCCGTCAACGGGTGTACGAGCACAAGCGATTCAGCGGTTACTATTACACGCCGCAGATGATTGTGAACGGNAAAGTCCAGATGCTTGGTCACAATCGTGCTAGTGCCTTCGACGTGATCAACCGCTCGCTGATGTTGCCGGCCTCGGCGGCGGTATCCGTGCGGCAGGTAAATAAAAAAGACGGTGCGCTTGCNGTGAACGCCTGCACGATGGGCAAGTTNGAAAATGCGGCGTTATGCGTTGCACTTGTGNAGAATGGTGTTCTGCGGCGAATCACTGGTGGCGAAAACAAGGGACGTATATTGGCTATGGACAACGTCGTTCTAGATTTCCAGAGCATTAAACTCACCGGACCGNTGGGCCACGAGTTTACGTTTTCNTTGGAACTGTCTTCAGGTGCGGCTAAGCGCGATCTGGGTGCGGTTGCCTTCGTTCAGCGCACCGACAACCTAGACGTGCTTGGCGCTCAGGCGACAACTCTCNGATCGCNGCCAGAATCGAAACTTTTGGATGCACGCGAGTGAACTGATGAGTTTAGTCAGTTATCTGTAGGAAGGCCACAATGATGACTATTCGGTTTCTGCACTCATCACCTGATCACTTAACGGTTATTTTCACAATGATTGGTCGGCAGAAGTTTTCGCAATCTGACATCAAGTCAAGTTTTTCATCCATCCTGTCCAGTATGACAAGGGTATCCGATTTTTTAAAAAAGGGCAGGGAGTAATAATGGTTGTGCTTTCCATTGGTTAATACCCTGCAGACTTTAATTCTTCACTTGTCTTTCCACCGTATTTCCGGAGTAAGTCTACGATTTCGATTTCTTTCCTTTGAATTGCATCATCAAGCGGTGTCCCATGAACGCTCAATGCATTCACTTGAGCACCATTAGAAATTAGGAGTTCAATGATTTTTTTGTGGCTTCCTTGAACAGCAAATTGCAATGGTGTCTCTCCATTTCCAAATACTTTTGCATTAACATTTGCACCGTTTGCAATCAACAGCTCGGCAATCTTTGAGTGTCCTTCCTGCGCCGCATATTGCAAAGATGTTTCATTCCTATAGTCCTTATCTTTGGCGTTGACATTGGCACCGCTAGCCAGCTGACGTTTTGCTTCTTGTATATTCCCTTCATAAGCAGCTGCAAGAAGAGCAATGTCTTTCTCGTGATTTGTTAGTGATACATCTTGAAATTGGTTCACAGCACACCCTGACATGAATGAGGCTGCAATTGTTACAAGGAAGCATTTCATACTCCTTCTGTTAATTCTTGAGTTGTTTTGGCTCCATGTTTAAGGAGTATTTCTACAATTTTTATTTGCCGCCATTTTTTTGCCAAATCTAAAGAGGTATTCCCATCGATATTCTTAGTGTTTTTGTCTGCCCCATTTGTAATCAACAGTTCTGCTATTTTGGTGCGCCCTAATATGATTGCTATATTCAATGGAGATGGACCATTGTTATTCGAGTTTATATCAATTCCGCTTTTGATAAGTAGTTTCGTTATATCTGTGTCTCCACTTAAGGCAGCATTTTGTAATAGTGTCACTCCCTGTTTGTCCTTTGTGTTCAAATTTGCCTGTTTTGCGATAAGAAGTTCCATGATGGTTTTGTGGCCAAATCCCGCTGCACGGTTCAAAGGTGTTTTCCCCCACAAGTCTTTTGCATCGACGCTCGCTCCCTTCGATAAAAGCAGTTCGAGGATTTCCTTCTGGCCATATTGGGCCGCAACATGTAAAGGCGTCCACTTGGAATCATCCGTTTGATTAATATCAGTACCTTCAGCGAGTAATTGTTCAACTTTCGTAATATTACCTCCTTGCACTGATGAGTGAATTGTGACAGTTGGTGAAGATGCACATCCAACTAAAAGCATAGCTGCGGATGTTGTGATTAGTATGTGTTTCATTTTTTATGCTTTAAATTCTTCAGCCCTGTTTTCTTTATGTTAAATATGGAGATCGACAACTTGCTCGTAAGTTTCAATGCTCAAGTTAGTCGTAATAGTGGCAGGGGAATTAGTTTTCATTTTACCTCTCGTCATGCAGAAACTAAATAGGCTATGTCGATAGCAGTTCAGGTAATTATGCTCAAGGCTTTGATTCTGAAACACCTATTCCGCAGCTTTTACTGCAAAATAGGAGCCAGCAACCACTCTTTCGGCTAAAAGGACGTTAACGGCAACCTCACGACCGGATTCTTTATGGGATGGATCGCCTCCCCCAAAGTCCCAGAACCACCCTTTATACTTCCCTGAAGTGGATTCCAGCACTAGTCCTTGTTTGGCGAGGGTAAGTTTCCAGTAACAATTTGAAGTAGCACTCTTTGCAAGACGAAGGGCAGGAGCGACGGTAAGTTTCGGGCCTTCAGGGCGTGTCTTAGCACCATCATCACTTACAATGATCCAACCCTTATATTTTCCTTCAGCGGCTCGGACGAGGTAGCCCATTTCGGTTTCTACAAATCGCCAGGCTGAAGTGTCACGCGATTCACTGGCAAGGGAGATTCCCTCAATTACGTCGACACCATTGAGTTTGCCCGGTTTAGCTTTCTCTGTGACATCAATAAACCACCCCTTGAAACGAGAAACCACCGGGCTGAGTGTACGAGGCTTACTGGCACTTTTGCCTCCTAAAACCTTTTCAGAAGAATTTCCTTCAATCTCCCGTAGACTTTTAATAAAGGCATCGTGTTCTTTTGCTGCAGGCGGGCTTTCTGCAAAGGAGACCCTGCAGGTTGCACATAATGAAGCGGTAAGAATAAGTAGGATTCTTTTCATAGTGATGTTAACTCCTTTAGATGGCTGTGTTTTCATAAATTCTAGTTTGCTTGGACACACTATGAGTCGGTTGCTGAATCGTCAAGTTCAGGTGATATTTTAGTTGCCTTTTAACTTTGGACTCATTTTGGAAGCGTTCATTCGGAATCGCGGTTTCATTCAGTTTTAAGCGGTAAAACGCCTTGAAAATTATGCCCAGAGAGGTCAAAGTCATCCCTTTGAAACACTTCATACTCAAAAGACTATGAATAGAATAATAGCTAGTATTATTTGTATGTTCATCGGCGTGTTTGGGAATATTTTTGCTTATGAACAACGAGAAATTCTACTGGAAGGTTTTGAGGATAACATTGATAATGTTATACCCGCGAAAGACGATGGTTCGAGAGGGGCCAATGGGAATATAAAGTTAACTCACTTTAAAAGTACAGATGCAGAAGAGGTTTGGGTCACTCAGGGCAAAAGTGCTTTGCAAATAGAGTTCTTGAATGACCAGAAATGGTGGGCGGTTGATTTTCTTATCTATCTGGATCCGGACGCTACGGCAGAACTCCAGGCAGCATGGAGTGCTGAATCGGAATTAGGATTTAAACCTGAAGCTCGTTATGTACTTAAATATGATGTCACATTCCCAGAAGCAGGGGTAGTCCGTTGGATGAATCAAACAGTTAACAATCACTGGGAAGCTTCGCGAGAATTGAACACGCCGCATAATAACGACGCTCCTGTTACAGCTGAAATACCTCTTGATCTTATTGAGGGAGATCTTGCTATCAACGATGATGGAACGGCTGCATTCCGTTTTATTCATAATGCAGACTGGCCCGATGGGAATGTTCCAAAATTTTATATCGACAACATACGTCTTGTCGATCAATGGGCTGCGGATAAACCTCCAACAACCATTGTAATCGAATCTTTTGAGAATAATATTGATGCAGTTACATCCCAGGGAGAACGTGTCACCTTGGAGTATTACAAGGCTTCATCTCTCGAGGATTTGAACGTTACTCATGGTTCCAAAAGCCTCAAAGTGACCCTAGCTCAACCTGAAGGATATCAAACTGATTGGCATCTTGATCTTGCCAATTCCGAAACTCTTAAGGAACTGCTTGAACTACCTTTGGAAGAGCGTTTGCGCTATATACTGCGTTTTGACATGGTTTTTCAGGAGCGCCCAGCCCAGGGATGGGGCGGCGGCAACTGGGGTTACAAGTTCTCCACTTCTTTCTCACCGTCGGATACTGCGCGAACCCCTAACGATCAGTCCACTTATTCAGTTAATTTAGGTTTGGTTAATCTTGATCCTGATTCGCCTCGTATTACTTTTTATGGCAATGGTGGTTATAGTGGCAAGGTGATTGCCTATTTCGACAACTTTCGCATTCTTGATACAATGCAAGCGCCGGATATCTTTATTCATTCCAGTAGAATAAATGAAGCAGGATTCCGTTTGGATTGGAATTCAACTGTTGGCAGCCTCTATCAAATCGAGCGTATGGGAAATCTAGATTCCGTCTGGAAAATTATCGCCGAAAATTATCCCGATGGTGGAGCACTCGGTGAGCAAACCTCATTTACCGACGCGGGTCTTTTAGAAACCGCTTTTTATCGTGTCGCTGAAACTCCAGCTCCGCCTCTATTTTTCGATGATTTCGAGTCCGGAGCACTGGGTTGGTCCACTTCTGATCTAGGTAAGAGTGGCACCAGGTGGGAACTGGGTAAGCCAACCAATGGGCCGGTTGAGGCTCACAGTCCAACGCGTGCTTATGGGACCGGATTGACCGAAGATTACGAGGACTATACGGACATTTATCTGATATCCCCTGTCATTGATCTTACTGGCTTGGACAACGCGCGCCTAGAATTCTGGAGTTATCGAGATTGTGAACCTGCGGTTGATGGGGAGTGGTACGATTGGTGCCAGATAATGATTTTGGATGAGGATGGGGAATACTTGGTCGATGAACCAATCTGGTTTCGGGGAGGGGAGGCGAAGCGTTGGCGTCTTGAAAAAAGCAAAATTCCAGTTGAGCTGCTTGGTCAAAAGATCAGGCTAGAATTCAACTTTTCAAGCGACGGCGAACAAGGTGACGGTCCGCAAAGCGGATGGTTTATCGACGATGTAACCATTACAACAAAGTAGTTTCCATCACTTATACAGCGTTAAGCTGGTGAGCTAAATGGGTGCATGAATGATGAATTATTTCAGTTTAACGCGCAGCCGAGTAAGCAAATTTACAACTAATCCCAAGAACAGTTGCCGGTTCCTATTTTTTCAAATTTAGTGCCAAGGCAGCTAGGAAAAAATGAATTACCTCCTTATCACAATAATCTCAGCCGCGGTTTTGCTGAGAGTTTAGTTGGCTTTATAATTACTCTAGCTGTGTTGAAAATGGGACAATTTGGTAAAAGGCGGCTAAATTTTCTTGGCGCTCTAATAATGGGATTCTCATTTTTCATATTTAAGTTTATAGCAAAAACTGTTCATTTGATTTGTAGGCAAACTAAGCGTATTTCATCTAAAATTCTGTCGTTAACAACTCAATACAATACTGTTCAAGATGAAAATCAAATAGCTGAAAAAATAAAGCCTGAAGGCAAATGAAACACATGCTGATTATAACCCTAGCTGCACTATTGGGTTTATGTGAAGGATTGCCGCAAAAACTTGCTGCATCTGTTGAGATTAAGCAGTCAGAATCATTGCCTGAAAAATTGGGGGTATCTATCATGACATTCAATACTGAGTGGCTTTTGGGAAGTCAGCCTCAAGTTGCGGAATTGAAGCAGAAGGGGATTTGGGGATTGGAGAATAAGGACACGGAATTAAAAATAGAACAGCAGCATCAAGCAGTCGCTTCTGTTATCGCAAGGCATGCCCCGGACATTCTTTGCATTCAGGAAGTGATTAACGAAATTGCTGCCAAGCGACTCCAACAGGCTCTCCAAGGAAAGGGTTTGCAATATGCCCTTCATTTTCTTGAAAGCCGTGACACCTATCTGGAGCAGGATGTTGTATTTCTTACCAACAAAAGCAGCGGGCATATAACTGACATTAATGTTTCTCATCCTATTGATCCAGTTTACCCATCCAAATGCTTAATTTTAACCTGTATTCTTAACGGCGAGAAGACTTCCATTATCGGCTTGCATCTAAAAGCAGTTCCCACTGAACCGATTGCGGTGGCTAAGAGGGAGAAGCAGGCTGATGCAGTTGTGAAGCAGTTGAAAAGGCTTTCGACTGCTGGTTATACCACATTGGTGCTCGGGGATTTAAATGATTGGGATCCGATTGTGCCAGATGCCGATTCAAGTAAAAAGGCAACACCTACTTCAAAGGTCTTGAAGAAGATCAAGGACTATATTGCTGGAGGCGATGATGAACTGGTTAACAGCTTAAAGTGGGTTGAGCCAGTGGGAAAGAGGTACACTTACGACTACAAGGGTTCAAAGACTGTGCTAGACCATATCCTACTGCCCGTTGGTTGGCGCAATAGAGTAGTTGGAGTTACTATCGACCACGATAGGCCTGATGGAGCAAGTGATCATTGGCCGGTTATTCTCGAGTTAAGTTGGTGAAGAATTAAAAATTTAAGGGCCATTAAACTCATGTCAGTTACACTCTAATCTGTGGTTCTTGAGTTGTGTAGTTTGTTACAATCAATAGACATATAATTCATATTACTATCTTAGTCGGAAATAGAAAACTATTGTAAAAAACAATTGAAAGTATTATTATCATTTCTTGAGTTTATAACCAATTTTACAGAACCAAATGAACTGCCCTAAATGTGAGTCTAAAATGGCGAAAGTATCGATAAATGAGATCGAACTTGACCGTTGTAATTCTTGTAATGGAATTTGGTTTGATGAGTATGAATTGGCTGATTTTAAAAGACTCGAAGGTTCTGAATCCGTTGACATAGGAAGTTCTAATATCGGGAAAGAGCAAAACAAAAATGACCTTATCGATTGTCCTAAATGCAATACTAGAATGATCCGTATGGTAGATGTTAAACAAAGCCATATCTGGTTTGAGCATTGTGGGTCTTGTTTTGGGTATTTTTTCGATGCTGGGGAGCTTAGGGATCTCAAGGAGGAAACGATCTTCGATTTAATTAAGTCCTGGTTAACTCCTGAAAGGAAGCCTTGAGCACTGGCAAATTCTTAATGCTATAGAAGAAAGTGATATTGCGAGAAAAGGCAAAAAAGGTGCGCGGATACCTGGGTTCAACCTGCCATCAATGAATGGCATCATTTTGCCGTGACCTTTGATGGCGGCGCTGGTTTATAATGATGGGAAACCTTCTGTTTCTGAAAAATAATTAAAACCAAAATCAAACAATGATTACGCTTTTATAGCAGCCAAGAAATTCATGGGTTAAGCCGCTTCAAATTTAAATGTACGCCTCTNTAGTTAAAGGGGCGTTATTTATTCGTATACGAGGTGATCCGAAAANGATATTAGAGNTTGTTCATTCAGTGTTTTTAANTGATTCAAAATCAATAGTTTAAGCGTTTTAACTTTTTTATTTGACAAGTCTNTTTTNNNTNNNCAAGTCNNTTTNGGTAATCAGCCTTNTATNCCCANCATGCGATCATNTTCGTGTTTTGATTGAATTTATATGGNAACAAAACGTNNGNAGTATAATNAATTNAGCGTTGAAATGAATNAATCATTTTACAGTGAGAAATCTATTGTTAAAGCAAATGCATTCACATTGATTGAGCTACTCGTTGTGATTGCAATC